>CAYLWP010000198.1:0-4232 GCA_964387365.1 uncultured Roseburia sp.
TGATACTACCATTATAATTGAAGTAACTATATTTCGAGAATTATGCTCAATATTGGTATAGTTGACACTTATTTTGTTTTGAGAGAGAATAAAGAAAAACCACCAGACTGTGGAAAGGGGGCAATTACAAATGAAGAAGATACGATTATTCACTACAGTTATTTTCCTGTGCGGAATTTTTCTTATCGCATGTGCATACAGGGAAACAGCTTCCAACAACCTGCATCCGGAAATTATAAGTCTTTCCGATGAGCCTGTTGCCTCTGCAAACACTGCAATAATCGGCACCAGGGACAACACACCGGTTTGCCTTGTTCCTAACGCTTCCGGTGTTACGGTTTATTCCAACGCTCTTGTTGCTATTGATGTATCGAATGCCGGCGAAGGCTATGTCATGGTCAATTATAAAGGAACAAATCCTAAGGTAAAGCTTCAGATTACAGGTGCCAACGGAGTTACTTATACTTATAATCTCCATGGCGGTTATGAAACGTTCCCGCTTTCTTCCGGAGACGGTTCCTATAAAATAGCCGTTTATGAAAATGTAACAGGTAACCAGTACTCTACTGCACTTTCACAGACCGTCAGAGTTACCATTACAAATATTTTTGGACCAAACTTATATCCAAATCAGTATGTAAACTTCAACCTGGGAAGTCAGGTCGTTGCACAAGCAATGCTTTTAGCGCAGAGCTGCGATACGGATCTGGATGTGGTTACAAAGGTTTATAATTATGTAACAAGCAATATTTCTTATGATCACACAAAAGCTGCAACCGTACAAAGCGGTTATACCTCCAATGTTGATGAAATTATGAATAGCGGAACAGGTATCTGTCTTGACTACGCTGCTGTAATGGCAAGCATGCTCCGCAGCCAGAACATCCCGACCAGACTTGAGGTTGGTTACGCAGGCGAAGCATATCATGCATGGATTAGTACCTATATTACAGACATCGGCTGGGTTAACGGTATTATCGAATTTGATGGTGAAAACTGGTCTCTGATGGATCCTACCTTTGCAGCCAACTCAAGCGAAACAGCACTGAAAAACTTTATCGGTGACGGAAGTAATTATAAAACAAAATATATCTATTAATAATGGGGAATTGGGGAATTCTTATGAAAAAGAAATTAAATCAGGAAGAGGTTGCTTCCTTTTGCAGCCAGCTATCTCTTCTGTTGCCTGCCGGTATCACGCCATTTGAAGCGATTATGCTTATGAATGAAGATACTGTCGACAGTAAAGGAAAGAAACTCTTGGAACAATTGGAGACAGCTCTGAAAGACGGGCTGTCTTTTCATGAAGCACTGAAACAGTCAGATGTTTTTCCGGATTACGTCGTTTCCATGGTTTTACTCGGCGAAGAATCCGGCAACCTGGATATTGTTGTCAAAAAACTGGCAGACTACTATGAACAGCAGTGTACGATTGCTTCTTCTGTTAAAAACGCAATCAGCTATCCTGTTATCATGCTCAGTCTGATGCTTATTATTCTTGCGGTATTACTTTCAAAGGTTCTCCCTATTTTCAATCAGGTATTTTTACAGCTGGGAAGCGAACTTACAGGTGTTGCGGCACAGCTTATGTCTGTTGGAACACTGATTGAATCCATTTCTGTTTTTTTAATCATCGGCGTTGTTCTGATTATTGTAATTTTTGTCATAGTATTTCATTCCGTGAAGCTTCGCAGTTCATGGATGCATTTTCTTCATACAAACCGCTTTACACGGAATTTTTATCTGGGGATTGCGTATTCCCGCTTTGCAAGCGCCATGGCCATGGTTACTGCCAGCGGTGTAGATTTGTTTCACGGTTTGAATCTTGCAAAAGAGCTTGTCGATCATGAGATTGTAACGGAAAAGATTAAGATTTGTTCTGAAGGAATCGCCAAAGGTGATTATCTATACGAAGCCATGAAAGAGGCAGGTATCTTTCAGGCAAAACACCTTCGTATGCTTCAGCTTGGTCAGCGCTCCGGCGAAATCGATTCTGTATTGGATAAAATCTCAGGCTACTACGAAGAGGAAACTCTGACACGGATTCAACGTATTTTAGGAGCGATTGAGCCTACGCTTGTTATCTTTTTCTCACTGATTGTTGGCATGATTCTGCTGTCTGTTATCATGCCTTTAATCGGCATCATGTCAAGCATCGGATAGGGGGTGCATATGAATCGTTTTCGAAAATCCTCACCAATTTCCATGGATATTATCTGGAAGCTGTTTACTGCGGTACTGTTTGTTGCTTTTTTCCTCTTCTTTTTTCAAGGCATTCATACGGTTGATTCTTCCACTGCCGCTGAGCAGGCAAAAAGTCTGGAACAGGCAATTCGCCGCAGCGTTGTACAGTGCTATTGTGTCGAAGGAACTTACCCTCCGAGCCTTGATTATTTGAAGGAGCATTACGGTGTGCATTATGATTCTGAGGCATTTTTTGTTGATTATAACTCTATAGGCTCCAATATTATGCCGGATATTACCATTATTCCAAAAGAAAGTTCCAAGTAGAGGAGGTATTACCATGCAAAAGCAAACAAAGCATCGTCATATGATTGACATTCTTTTTGTTTTGTCATTATTCTGTGTTTTTGCTGCCTCTTCTGTGCTTTTGATTATTTTCGGTGCTGATGTTTATAAAAAGACAATCAGGCAGATGGATTCCAATTATACCGCAAGAAATTCGATTGCCTATATCACGGAAAAAATAAGACAATCTGACACCTCTGATTCCGTTCAGCTTGTTTTTCAGGAGGACACACAGGTACTCTTGCTTACTACCGTGATTGACGGAATCACGTATGCTACCTCTCTTTATGAATATGACGGTTATCTTTATGAACTGTTTTCAAGAACGGATATCGAGCTTCCACTTGATGCGGGACAGCCTGTTATGGAGCTTCAGGAGCTTTCCTTCTCGCAAGTGAAACCTAATTTATTAGAGATTACCTTTACCGATACAAGCGAAAAAACATACTCTATTCATGTCAGCATGCACAGCCATATGGAGGACAGCTATGAATAAACAATCATCGAAAGCCAGTTTGTTCTTAATTGAACTTGTTTTATCCATTTTCTTTTTCATCATTGCTGCGGTTATCTGTCTGCAGCTTTTTGTAAAAAGCTATACGGTCAGTCAGCAGACCATTGAGACAAATCAGGCCGTTTTATGGAGTCAGAATCTGGCAGAATCCTTTCTTGGCGGAATGGGTGAATATACTACCGTGAAGGAACTTTATTCCGATGCTGACTGCGTCCGGGATCTCTCTTTTTCACCTGATAGTCACCTGTTACTTTGCTTCGACGAGGACTGGAACTCCAGAGAAATGCTTCATGGCAGTTCTTATATTGTCTTTTCTGTTTACCGTGCGGACGAAAATTATGCATATCAGGATATTTATATTGCAAAGGCTCCTGATATGCTGTTATCCAATATGTCCTATTCTGACTTTACGGAACTGCTTTGTCAGAATGAATATAGTATTTATCAGCTTACTGTCAAAAAATTCCTGTCTCTTAGCAGGGAAGGAGGCTCTTACTCATGAAAAAAAATACAGAATTTTCATTAAACATCGGACTTCCTTCTATTCTTTTGATTTTTGTTGTTTTATGCCTTGTATCCTTCGGTGTGCTGTCTCTTGTCAGTGCCAATTCTGACAATAAGCTCAGCCAAAAGGTTCTGCAACGTTCTGATCATTACTATGCAATTTGCAATGAGGCTGAGGAATTACTTGCTGATATCAATTCGCAGCTTCTTGATGCCTATATATCCTGCCAGTCAAAAGACGGGTATTTTGACGCAATAAAGGATATCCCTACCGATTATTCTTATGCATTGTCAGACCTTCAGGAATTAAAAATATCGCTTACCTATCTATATCCCGAATCTGTTGCGGAAGGTTTTATCCGGATTGATACATGGCAGATTGCTTCATCGGAAGATATCAATTACGATGAGCAGCTGCATGTTATCCCGTAAATGATTCCTTAAGTTATCATATCGCTTATCGGGTTAAAGCGCGCCCATGGGGCGCAAACCGCAAAAAGAGCACCGTGTCAAACACACGATGCTCTTTCTTATTCTATTCTTCTGTAATAGCTACTTCTTCCTCAACAGATTCATCTGCCGTTTCGAACTCATCTTCATCTGATATGAAATCAATATCATCATCAAAATCCAGAGTATCATTCAGATCCATATCGCAGTCTAACTTAACATTGCGATATCTCTT
>CAYLWP010000199.1:0-4196 GCA_964387365.1 uncultured Roseburia sp.
TATAACAATTAACAAAGGAAGGTGCTTGAATCATGAATATTGCGTTAATCGCGCATGACGGAAAGAAAAAATTAATGCAGAACTTCTGCATTGCATATCGTGGAATCTTAAGTAAGAATGAATTATATGCAACAGGAACCACAGGAAGATTAATCGAAGAGGTTACTAACTTGAATGTTCATAAGTACCTTGCAGGACACTTGGGCGGAGAGCAGCAGATTTGTGCCCAGATTGAACACAATCAGATTGACCTTGTTATTTTCCTGAGAGATCCGTTAAACCAGAAGGCACATGAGCCGGATGTAAATAATGCGGTTCGCCTTTGCGACGTTCATAATATACCTTTAGCAACGAACCTTGCTTCAGCAGAACTGTTAATCAGATCACTTGACAGAGGAGATTTAGACTGGCGTGAAATGTATAAATAGGTTTTTTAGCATAACCTTATGCATGTTATTTGTAGTCTGTTCATTATGTGCATGTGGTTCTAAGGAGTATTCCTTCGAATATGACAGGAATCGTAACAATTCAAGTTTTACGGTGACATCCGAATTAAAGGGGCAGAACCTGGAGGCTTTTGCTTCTGATTTGTGTGTTACGGTTGATGATGTTACACAAGGAACGCAGGTAGATATGTCTCAGGCTGAGGCGGCAGGACTTTTTGATGTCAATAACAGCAATGTTATCTATGCCAAGAACGTGCATGAAAAGCTGAATCCGGCAAGCCTTACCAAGATTCTTACAGCACTTTGTGCCATTAAATACGGTAATATGGATGATGTGCTGACAGCGTCCGAGAATGTTCATATTGATGAGTCCGGAGCCGTGTTGCTTGGCCTTGAACCGGGCGATGCCATGACTCTCGACCAGGCACTTCATGCATTGATATTAAAGTCAGCTAATGACGTTGCCATAATGGTAGCAGAGTATCTGGGCGGAAGCGTAGAGGGCTTTTCCGATATGATGAATGACATGGCACAGTCACTTGGAGCGACGAACAGTCATTTTGTAAATCCGCATGGATTAACCGATCCGAATCATTACACAACGGTATATGATTTGTATTTAATCTGTAATGAGGCCGTTAAATATGATAAGTTTATCGAAATCATACATACACCCATCTATAATTCTGTTTACCACGATAAAAATGGTAATGAGAAGGAATTCAGTCTGTCAACAACCAATGCATATCTGAAAAACGAAGCATTTGCACCGGATAATGTTACAGTTATCGGTGGAAAAACGGGTACAACGAGCGCGGCAAAAAGTTGTCTGATTCTCTATTCCAGAAATCAGTCAGGAAATCCTTATATTTCCGTCATCTTGAAATCTTCTGACCGTACAACGCTTTACCAGGAAATGACAGAACTTTTGGGAGAAATTTAAAAATATCCCAAGTTTTCTGAGAATTTAGTTGTATTTTTTTATGTAATCTAATATAATGTTATTATGTACAGAGGCAAGCAGATATTTGCATAACTGTACGATGAATGTTTGTATTCAGGAGTACAGTTATCATAGGGGAACATTCTAAAATTGTAGGAGGGATTACGATGGTACAGCTTATTTTAGGAAAAAAAGGAAAAGGTAAAACAAAAATTTTATTAGAAACAGTAAATAAAGAAATTACGACTGCAAACGGCAATATTGTATATCTTGATAAGGGCATTGATCATATGTACGAGTTGAATAATAAGATTCGTTTGATTAATGTTAAGGATTACGGTGTTTCCAATGCAGATGAATTTATTGGATTTATCAGAGGTATTGTATCTCAGGATCATGATTTAGAGCAGATATATTTCGACAGCTTCCTGAAGATTGCTTGTCTCGAGGATGACATAAGCAAGGTGGAAGACATTATTAATAAATTAGATAAAATCAGTGAAACCTATGGATTCAAGATTGTTGTAAGTGTTTCCTTGGAAGAAGCTGATCTACCGGAATCATTAAAAGCGAAAGTTATTGTATCTCTTTAAATATACATAAAAGCCTCGGAATATTTCCGGGGCTTTACTATTATCAGGAGGGGAAAGTAACGTGGCAAACAGAAGGAAAAAACGTCAAGTTGTTGAAATAACCAGAAAATCCGGAAAAACAATGAACAAAATAGAGTTTTTGATTTTTGGTGCCATGATGGTCTACCTCATTGTTGTGGTCGTAACCTATCTTAACTCTGAAAAAATCAGAGGCTATGAGATAAAAATGGGTTCTCTCTCCGAAACAAAAACGTATACAGGTATTGCAATCAGAGATGAGGAAATGATAACCTCGTCCTATACCGGATATATCAATTACTATGTGCGGGAAGGCGAGAGGGTATCTACAAGAGATACTGTTTATTCTATTGATGAAAGCGGTAAGCTTGCTAATCTGTTAAATTCCGGCGAGCTTAGCGAGAATTCCTACACGGATGAGGAGCTTTCGGAATTTCGCTCGGAAATCATCATGTACGACAGAGGCTTTGACAAAAAGGATTTCGGAAGCGTTTATGATTTTAAATATGATATCTCGGGAGCAGTGATTAAGCTCGTTAATATAGATGTGTATCAGAGTATGGAGGCCTTAAACAGTTCCAGCCTGGGTGCGATGGTCAATATGTGCACCACGGGAAAAACGGGCTACGTTGTCTATCATACCGATGGTTATGAGGAACTGACGGCACAGGAGGTTACCGCTGCTCATTTCGATACAACCAAGTATGAAAAGAAGCGAATGAATAACAACGACCTTGTTGAAGCTAATGCCACAGTTGCAAAGCTTGTAACAAATGAAGACTGGTCACTTGTTATTCAGGTAGATGAAGAGCGTGCTGCTGCATTGGAGGAAGCAGAGTATGTGAAAATCAAATTTTTGAAGACACAGGAAAGCTCCTGGGCAGAGGTTAAGATTCATCGTAAAGCGGATGGGGTCTATGCAGAGCTGATATTTAATAATTCCTGTAAAACCTTCTGTACAGACAGATATGTAGATATTGAACTGATAATCAATGATGAGCAGGGCTTGAAGATTCCGAATTCAGCCATTGTTGAAAAGACGTTTTTCATTATTCCTGCCGAATATATGAGCAAGGGCGGTGCGAACGGTAACTACGGCGTATCCAAAGAGTTCTTCGATGAAAACGGAAATGTGGTTTATCAGTTCGTAGAAACAACCGTATACAATTCTGATGAGAATGAATTTTATGTGGATAATGAGAATCTGAGCGTCGGAGATTATATCTGTAAGCCGGATTCTGCGGAGAAGATGGCAATCAGTAAATCGGGAACACTTATCGGTGTTTATAATATGAACAAGGGATATGCCGACTTCAAGCAGATTACGATTTTATACCAGAATGACGAGTATTCCATTGTCAGCTCCAACACAAAATACGGTCTGACGGTATATGACAGAATTGTTTTGGATGCAGCCAGCGTGAATACGGATGATTTTGTCTATTAAGGTGATGATTAATTCTAAGCTTAACTTTTTTAAAGGCTTGATATTGTTTGTAAGATTATTTAAGAGGTGACAGGTATGATTAAAGAAAACATTGCATACGTTGAGCAGGTGATTGTCAAGACGTGTGAAGAATCCGGGCGGGACCGCAAGGAAGTGACACTGATTGCAGTCAGCAAGACAAAGCCTGTGGAAATGCTTCAGGAAGCATATGAAACAGGTTGCAGGGACTTTGGTGAAAATAAGGTTCAGGAGCTTATAGACAAGTATGAAGTGCTGCCTAAGGATATCAGATGGCATATGATAGGACATCTGCAGAGAAATAAGGTGAAGTATATTGTAGACAAGGTACATCTGATACACAGTGTTGATTCCTTAAGACTCGCAGAGGAAATCAGCAAAGAGGCAGTAAAGAAAAATGTGTCCGTTAATATTCTGATTGAGGTTAATGCTGCCGGTGAGGAAACAAAATTCGGAACAACCTGTGAAGAAGCAAAACAGTTGGTGAAAGATGTAGCAAAGCTGCCCAATGTTAACATAAAAGGGCTTATGACTATTGCACCGATGGTTGAAAAAGCCGAGGAAAACAGGCAGTTTTTTCAACAATTAAAAAAATTATCGGTTGACATTACAGCTGAAAACATTGATAATGTAAGTATGGAAGTACTATCTATGGGAATGACCGGTGATTATTCAGTAGCAGTATCTGAGGGAGCGACATTAGTAAGAGTAGGAACCGGTATCTTTGGAGA
>CAYLWP010000200.1:0-4165 GCA_964387365.1 uncultured Roseburia sp.
ATTATATATCAAAATCCTTGAGAATAGGGTGTCAACTTTTATGATACAACATCAGGTATATTATCCTTTCAAGGAGGTTATTCTGGACAACCATAGAAAGCTTATTGACAATACATTGGTGCAGGACAAGGATGGTAACTACAAAATAGACTTTGAAGACTTTGAAAGAAAGATTATTGAGGAGAAGGTAAAGCTGTTCATCCTTTGTAATCCGCACAATCCCGTTGGTCGTGTCTGGACAAAGGAAGAGCTTGCAAGGCTTGGCGATATCTGCTTGAAGCATGGCGTCATTGTAGTCAGTGATGAGATTCATTCAGACTTTGTATTTGAAGGCGAGCAGCATGTATTTGCTACTGTGAAAGAGGAATTAGCGGACCATTGTATCATATGTACCTCACCAAGTAAGACCTTTAATATAGCAGGCTTGCAGATATCTAATATCTTTATACCGAATCGTTCCTTGAGAACATGCTTCCTTAAGGAAGTGGCTGCAGCAGGCTACAGTCAGGTTGGTTTGCCGGGTCTGGTAGCGTGTGAAGCTGCGTATCGGCATGGAGATGAATGGTTAGATGCCGTATTGGCATATATCAAAGCAAATGCTGCGTTTACAAGAGAGTACCTGGAAAAGAATTTACCGAAGGTTAAGATGGTAACGCTGGAAGGAACTTATCTTGTCTGGCTTGACTTTAAGGAGTATGGCTTAAGTGATGCAGAGCTTGATAAACGTATCATATATGAGGCGGGCTTATGGCTTGACAGCGGAGCTGTATTCGGACCATGTGGCGAGGGCTTTCAGAGAATTAACATCGCTTGTCCGAGGGCAACCTTGGAGCAGGCATTGGAAAGATTGGCAAAGACATTTTAAAGGGCGCCGGCTACGCCCTTTTTTTCGTGGGAATAAACAGCGCATGAAATACTTTAGCACTCCAAGGATTGCCAAGGAGGCAGATTAATAAAACGGACAGTAACACAGCCAATAACAGATTTTTTAATTCCGAATAGCACAACAGATTGTATTTTTTGACCAGCCGGACAACAAACCCGTGAAATAGAAAAATAGGGAAGGTATTTTGCCCCAATACCGATAAGCAAGGTATTTTCTTTCCGGGTATTACGAACAGTAAAAGGGCAATCCATAAAAAGCCCGTCAGCAGCAGCATTGCTCTAATCATAGGTGTATGACCGGCTTTTGCATAGGAATATGACGCATACAGCACATTTTTCGTAATAGCATCCGACGACAGGATATAGGAACAGGCCTGTATCAGTAGCAGACCGACAGGAATTAAGAGCAAAAGCTGAGCTTTATGCTTTTTCTCGGTATGGGAAGCATAGTAGCCTGCAAGGAAAAATGGTAAAAAGTTAAAAAAGCGGGCAAGGGAGCCGTAATATCCTAACGAAGTATCAAATCCGGAGAGGATAGATACAAGAAGGCTTGTGCCTATAATCAAGATACGGGAGGTTCCCTTTTTCGTGTCAAAAAAAGGAAGCAGTAAGTAGTAACATATGGTTACCAACAGATACCACAAAAGCCAGTAAGGGGTTCCGAAGGTTATGGTAAAGCTGTCCTGTTCCTTTAAAATAAGCGCATCAAAGGCCCGATACAGAATCTGGAATAAAAGGTAGGGGTAAATCAGGTTACACACAATTTTTTGTCTGTCGAACCGGGCGAAAAAGCCTGTCAGAAAAAGAAAGGCAGGCATGTGAAAGGAATAAATGATTTTGTATATATTTAGGGTTAGTTCGCCTGAAAATAACTCCATAAAATGTCCCAGGAGAACGAGGAATATCAGTAAAAATCGAATATTGTCCATTTTATAATCTCTTTTTTGCAAGCGGCTACCTCCCTGAATCTGCAATGTGTTATCATGGCTGTTTGCACAGCACTTGGCAGTAACGAATTATAGCATAGTTAGGAAAAGAAAAACAGAGCATATCGGTAGATTTATATCACTTAGAGTGGTATAGTTACCTATGCACAGTAATGTGGTATACTATACACACGAAGCATGATTTCATAATTGAGAACGGAAATAAAGCAGTTACGCAATTTGCGGTAGGGAAAGGAACGGAATTACGATGAATTTATATATCAGAAGAGCAAAAGAACAGGATATGGATGGGATTAATAAATTGCTTGGTCAGGTGCTCATGGTGCATCATAACGGAAGACCGGATTTGTTCAAATCAGGAACAAAGAAGTATATCGATGAGGAATTGGGAGACATTATCCGGGATGACACAAAGCCTATTTTTGTGGCTGTAGATGAAAGAGAAGAAGTAGCAGGATATGCTTTTTGCATTTTTCAACAGCATATCGACAATCATATTCTGACGGATATTAAGACGCTTTATATAGATGATTTATGTGTGGATGAAGCCATCAGAGGACAGCATATCGGCAAGCTTTTATACGAGCATGTGCTTACCTTTGCGAAGGAACAGGGCTGTTACAATGTGACACTGAATGTATGGTCCTTAAATGAAAGTGCCATGAAGTTCTATGAGTCCTGCGGACTGGTTCCGCAGAAGATCGGAATGGAGAAGATATTATAATAGTATTATGCATAATGGAGCGTTGAGTATATGCTGAAAGTGCATAGAAAAAGAATGGTGAAATCACATATAGACATGCATAAGAAAATGTTATACCATGTAATCGGATTATGTAAAAGGGCAAGATGAAGAGAATAATAGCAGGTACAATATATAGCTAAGGATAAGTTATTATTTTTACGTCATTGCAAGAGAGTGTTATTGAGAGTAATTGAATACGACATGGAATTATGAGCTTTGACCAAGAGGCGTAGTAGTAATAAAATTCTTACAGTTATAGTATATTCAGGTGCCATAACTTCTTATTCTGTCTATGGAATCTTATAGAAAATCACACGAAAAAGGGAAGTACAAAATGATAATAAGGCTGTGATAAGTCGGGAAAACAGCTTTGTAGTTTCTCAGAAATAATGTCAAAAAAGGCTCAAAAAAACGGCACTCAAAAAGACATGCCGGGATATGGTGGAAAACCGCGGAATTACTGGGGATATGGCGGTTTTTGAATATGAAAAATTTCAAGTCATTGTCAATAATATTGAGAAAATGAGAACGGTTGTTCTTTGCTAATTTTAAAACAATAAAAAATAGGTCTTAATTCTTGCAAACGCAGTGTTTATGCGGATTGTAGGGGTTAGGACCTATTTTTGTGTCTGTGCTGTGCCGGATGAAATCAAAGGGACAACGTTGAACGTTACAAACACGTGTTAAAAGGTGTGCAGAAAATCCGTGAAACACGCATAAATACCAGATGTAACGCTTTTGCACACATAAGTGTTTGAACGCGTTAAAAGTTAAAAAAAGCGAAAAAGCAAAGTGACAGTTTTGTACTTTTATTTTTTAGTGTCCCTTTGCCCAATTTTCAAGGGTTTGAGGTTGTTTTTCGTTAAATATTTCAGGTATGAGCAAAGGGACAAAAAGAAAAAAATTTGATTGTTAAATGATAGATAAAACTATCATTTAACTTTAAAAAAATTAGGTGTTTATGTCACCTTTGTCTTTATGCTTAAAATAAATTATTTTACACTTCTTATTGGTTCTTTTTCTTTCTGTAATTCCATTCGATCTAATTCTTCATATATGATGGTATGAACACGATGTCGCCCACGACTGTCTAACATGTTATATGTATCTAAAAGCTCTTGCTGAGCTTCTGAAAAATTCAATGTATTTGCCTTTTCCGTACCAGTGCAAAGATATTCTATAGATACGTCTAAAAATTCGGAAATCCCAATTATATATTTGGAAGATGGAAAGCTGCCTTCGTTTTTCCACCCACTAATACTACTGGGGTTTACATCTATATATTCTCCTAACTGTTTTGCAGTTTTTCCTTGTAAATCAAGCAAATAAAATATTCTTTCGTTTAGATTCATAATGGCGAACTCCAATCAATAAATTCACAAAAAGCAATATTAATCTCGGTAAACCAATTGACAATTCGGAACACCGAAAATACAATGTCGATAGATGGAGAAAACAATCGAATGACATTTGAATATCTATCACAAACAATTTAACACATCAACGGATAATATTCAATTATCCATTACCACAAGTTTGTGTCAAGTGTTCGTTGGCAACTTTCCATTTGTTTTTCTCAATGATATTC
>CAYLWP010000201.1:0-4149 GCA_964387365.1 uncultured Roseburia sp.
ACTGTTCAAGATACCAGTCTTACATAATCAAAAAGGTGCCTCAATAACGATAAAAGCTTCCTATGCTTCTTTGGAATCTGACTTCTTATTTCTTACTCTACCCCTTCAATCACAACTCCGTGCGATATCCCCGGCACATTCTGCCCTTCATTAAAGCTCGTTTTATTCAATAATGCGCCTGTCGGTAAAAAGAGAATTCTGTTCCATTCGCCGCTTTCGATTTTCTTTAACAGATATGCTGATAATACCGTCGCTGCGCAGCCACAGCCGCTCCCGCCCGCATGTACATCCTGCTTCTCGGTATCATACATAAGCAGGCCGCAGTCATAATAGCGGTCACTGATAGCAATATTTTTCTCCTCCAACAGGGTAAAAAGAGCCTCCTGTCCCACCTTTCCAAGGTCTCCGGTAATAATGGCATCATAGTCCTTCGGCGTGCGGCCAAAGTCATACAGGTTAGTCTTAATCACCTCCGCCGCCGCCGGAGCCATGGCGCACCCCATGTTGAAGGAATCCTTGATACCGTAATCCACAATTTTTCCCGGTGTGATTCCGGTAATCCCAATCTTACGCATATAATTATCCTTTGCAGCCTTCGCCTTATCACTAAGACAGGAAGGCTGCAAAAGGAAACCTGCACTTCCTGTCACAGTCCATGATGCATATAACGGTCGCTGACCTCCGTATTCCAGCGGGAAACGGAACTCCTTCTGTGCACTTGCAAAATGGCTGGATGTCAGACACAACACAGTATCTGCGTATCCGGCAGCGACCGCCATACTACCAAGACAAAGTGACTCACCACAGGTAGAACAGGCACCAAATAATCCAAAAAACGGAATCTGATAATCCATAACTCCAAAAGAACTTGCAATCGACTGCCCCAATAAATCGCCTGCAAACAGGTATCGTACATCCTCAGCCTTCATACCGGTCTTTTCCAGTGTAATTGCAATCGCCTGCTGTTGCAGAGCACTCTCTGCCTTTTCCCAGGAATCCGCACCAAACATATCATCCTTATCATTTCCTACTTTATCAAAATACTGCCCTAACGGTCCGCTTCCCTCGTTCTGCCCCACAATGGAACCGCTTCCCTTTATCAAAACAGGACTTCCAAATGCAATGCTTTGCTTTCCTATTGCCTGATTTCCGCTCATATACTTCCTCCTTATTCATCATCATTTTCACTTCGCATAAACTAAATTCAGGTTCAGTGGGGAATGTGCCACTTGGGGTTGATAGTCCAATACTGCGAAATTTGTCTCCCAGCTTTAACGAACCTACTGTTTCAAAACCATTGGGTATAGGAAGTACTTTTCAAGCCCTCTATACCCAAAACGATAAGTCGGGCAAGACTACTATAACTAAACCAATCCAATCTAAGTGTAGTGGGTATTAAGTGCCGCATCAGCCGTCTACCATGCCGCGAATTGATTAAAGCGTTTTGTGCTATTTCCTTGATGCCTCCTTGCTCCATTTAGGAAATACCAAATAAGCGGTACTGAAATGAGTGGCATGGTAGACGGCTGGTGTGGCACATTCCCCACTGAACCTGAATTTTATTTCTTATTTCTTCATATTTTCCAAAACTGCAAAAAATATTCCGGAATCATCCGGCATTATTTCTCTTTAAGCTATTAAACAATTATTATCTTTCGTCATGAAAATATTAACAATGAATATTCTTAACATACTATTGTCAAAACACTTTTTTTCATATATACTTGGCTCTAAATAATTATCGTAACTGTTATACACTGAACAGTTACCACAAATTTAAAGTGTAATGTATGGGATTTTTAACAGGTAAAACAGCAATTATTACCGGTGCCGGCCGTGCTGTATTAAGTGACGGAAGATGCGGCTCTATCGGATACGGCATTGCTACCGCTTATGCAAAAGAGGGCGCAAACTTAGTCATTACCGGTCGCAATATTCAGAAATTAGAAGATGCAAAGGAAGAGCTTGAGCGTCTATACGGTATCAGGGTACTGACCGTTCAGGCTGATGTAAACGCAGGCGCAGATAACGAGACAGTTGTGAATGCAGTGGTGGATAAGGCAATCGAAACCTTCGGCAGAATCGATGTATTAATCAATAATGCGCAGGCATCTGCTTCCGGTGCTGGGCTTTTCGGCAACTTCGGTCAGTGTGCATATGCTGCTGCCAAGGAAGGTATTCGTGGTCTTACCCGTGTTGCCGCTACGGAATGGGCTAAGGACGGTATCAATGTAAATATCGTTTGTCCGCTTGCCTGGACAGCCCAGCTTGAACAGTTTCAAAATGCTTATCCGGATGCCTTTGAGAAAAACGTACACACACCGCCCGCCGGACACTTCGGTGACGCCGAGCTGGAAATCGGTCGTGTATGCGTACAGCTTGCTTCTCCTGACTTCAAATATATGACCGGAGAAACACTCACCTTAGAAGGCGGACTTGGTCAGAGACCGTAATAAAAAAATTTTGCCCCTCATATAAGAGGGGCACTTTTTTTCTGCATAATATCGCGGTACAATTGTATATACATTAATACAAATAGTGTGACTATTCAGAGCCAATCTCGAAAATACTTCGTATTTCCTCGATGTAGCGTATCTGCCAAATAGATATCTTCAGAAACATTCTCGCAAATGCAAGCATTTCTCGCATGCTTCTTCATCTATCTGCTTGGCTCTGAACAGTTACCAAATAACAAGGAATTCTGTTCCTTGGATGTACAGGAGAGAAAAGCGATGAAATAAGCAATGATTCCTATTAATGTTTTCTTTTTGATTACCCTCATAATCGGCATGGTAAGCTACAACATATTGGAAACACTTCCACCGAAATGCCTTGCAAGCTCCAGTTTTGTGCTCCTTGGTCTCATAAACCTTATCTATGCTGTCAGATGCAAAACAAGCAAGCTCAAGGTTGCCGTATTAATGATGATTGGTATTGTCTTTGCTATGGGCGGAGATGTCTCTTTAGAAATAAACTTTATAGTCGGTGCTCTTGTATTTGGAATCGGTCATGTATTCTACCTGATTACCTACTGTACCGTTGAAAAACTGAGAAAAACTGATATCGTTTTCATGGCGTTACTCTTTATCGGCATGACTGTCTTTTTACTGACTGCACCGATTTTCGACTTTGGTGACCCGATTATGCAAGTACTTGTTGTTATATACTGTGCCGTTATCAGCTTCATGACCGCCAAGTCCATTACCAATGCTTTCGGATTTAATGCTTGTACTTAACAGATTCGCAAGTGCACCGGAAATAACAGATACACTTTGCCATGCTGTCTATTTCCCGGGACAATGGGTACTGGCACATGCGATATATCATCTTGCCCGCGAATAAGTTACTCTTTGACGTATTTAAAAACCCGTTAGTCGATTGCTAACGGGTTTCTCATTTTTACTTACTTTCCGTACTTCTCACTCTGTGCCTTAATCAACTCCGCATCATCGAAGTAATTAATCTTCATTGCACTCTTAACATCGGAAAGTGTCTGCGCCGCAACCTCTCGTGCCGCCTCGCTTCCCTTCTTTAAGATGTTATAGATTTCCGGAATATCCTTCTCGTACTCAGCTCTTCTGTTTCTGATTGGCTCTAATTCCTCCTGCATTACATTATTGAGGAACTTCTTCACCTTAACATCACCTAAGCCGCCTCTTGTATAATGAGCCTTCAGCTCATCAAGGTTTGCGTATTCAGGAAGATATCTCTCAAAATGCTCCGGCTTGCTGAATGCATCCAGATAGGTAAACACGGTATTTCCTTCAATATGTCCCGGATCGCTTACCTGTAAATGAAGCGGATCTGTATACATGCTCATAATCTTGGTTCTTACTTCATCTGCACTGTCTGCAAGATAGATACAGTTACCGAGAGACTTACTCATCTTAGCCTTACCATCGATACCCGGAAGTCTCTTACAAGCATTGTTGTCAGGTAATAAAACCTCAGGCTCAACTAAAACAGGCGCATAGACAGAATTGAACTTATGCACGATTTCCTTGGTCTGCTCAATCATCGGAAGCTGGTCTTCACCAACCGGAACGGTTGTTGCCTTAAATGCAGTAATATCTGCTGCCTGACTGATTGGATACGTAAAGAATCCTACCGGAATACTGGTTTCAAAGTTTCTCATCTGAATCTCTGTCT
>CAYLWP010000202.1:0-4144 GCA_964387365.1 uncultured Roseburia sp.
CCACTTTGTGCTTTATATTCCATAAAGCTTGTATCACGGTTAATCACAAGCTGATAGCTGTCAATGCCGATTACAACACCATGGTAGATATTTCCATCCACCCTGATCTTGGCTTCTCTTGCAGCCATTACCATTGCCTCTGCAGCATCTGCCTGCTTCTTAATCTCCATACATCTTTGATAGACCTCGTCTTTTCTCTTTTTAAGCTCCATCAAATGAGTCTGAAGCTGTTCGCTGAGCTCTCCTGTTTTCTGACGTACACGCAGAATCTTGCTCATTCCTTCAACGATTTCTTCTAACTCTCTGTTTACAAGATTGTATTCCTCGTTGATGGCAATTCTCTTTTCCATCATTTCAGGCATAACTCCTGCATGAAGTCCCGTCTTAATCTCAGACATATTGCCTGCTGTGATACAGGTGATTCCCTGCATGCCATGCACATTTCCGCCTGCAATCAGACCCTTTTTACCGGTCAGCGTTACCATGCCCTGCGCGCTTACCTGCGAGCTTAGGATAACATTAGCCTGAAGATTCCCGTTTGCCGTAACATTCGCATATTCGATAAATTCCGTGAAAACATCGCCACCGGCAATAATTGTACCTTTGCCTGAGCCCTGCATTCCACGCTTCAGACAGACATCTCCACCGGCAGTAATCGTAGCAGATTCTACAACACCCTCTACCGTAAGACTCTTTCCTGCGTGAATGACAACACCTGCCTCCACGTTACCGTTTATCACAACATCACCGTTAAACTCAATCACAGGATTGTTTGCAAAGTCACAGTTTCCATTGACCTCGTATACTTCTACAATCGAGAGCTTATTCTCTCCGTCATACTCAATTTTACCCGACTTTGTTGCATAATATTTGTTCGGATCCTCTGCATTGCTGATACCCTTGCCCGATAACGGACGAAGCTCCTTATAAACCGGAGCCTTCTCTGCCGCACCTGTCACGTCCTTACCCGGCGTTCCCTGAACTGCCGGATGGTAAATAGCAAGGAGCTCACCCTCTTCCACATTCTGGATCAGGCTCATGCTTCGATAATCAACGGAACCATCCTTTCGAATCTGAGGCTTTCTCTTCTCCGTATCGAAGAAAAATTCGTACCTTCCGATACATCCTTCCTCACCCTTTACGCTACCGGCAATCTTTACTTCCCGTTCGTAAATCTTCTTTTTGCACATTGCCGCAATATGAGATTCATTGATACCTGCTACTACTTTATTCACATTAAGATACTGGATGATTTCAGATTTTTCATAATCTCGTCCATCCTCCGGCGCACATAAGTAAAGCCATGCTTCAGTTTTATCATCTGTTACTCTGACATAAGATTTGACATTAACCATGAATAGTCACCTCCGGGAAGGCAAAATTGCCTCTCTTATATCATATTGTAACACTACTTACCTTAATTGTGCAAGTCGTTCTACAATTTGTTCTTTCATTTGAGTATATTTTGTCAATTTTTCTTTTTCTTCCGCTATTTTAGCTTCCGGTGCCTTGGACAGGAACTTCTCATTTGATAACATACCGTTTACACGGGCAAGCTCACCGTCAAGTCTCTTAGACTCTTTCTCCAGACGCTCAATTTCCTGCTTAATATCAACAAGCTCAGCAAACGGAATATATACATTTGCGTTAGCAATCACTACAGATACTGCATCATCAGCAATACCGCTCTTGTCACTCTGAACGGATACATCTGAAGCATACGCAAGAGAGGCAAAGAACAGCTTACCTTCTTCAAAGGTATTGCGGATATCTGCATTCTCGGAAACAACAAATACATGTGCCTTCTTGGAAGGAGCAACATTCATCTCTGTTCTGACGTTTCTGATACCGCGAACTGCTTCCTTGATTGTCTCGATGTCTTTTTCTTCCTTTGCAAAGGCTCTTTCTTCTGTATACTCAGGCCACTTGGAAATCATGATAGATTCTTCCTCTGACTGTAAGGTACAGAAAATTTCCTCCGTGATAAACGGCATATATGGATGTAACAGCTTCAATGCGTCGATTAATACTGTCTTAAGTGTCCATAATGCAGCATTCTGGGAAGCGGCATTATCTGAGTTATATAATCTTGGCTTAACCATTTCGATATACCAGTCGCAGAATTCATCCCAGATAAAGTCATAAATCTTCTGAACCGCAATACCAAGGTCGAAGTTCTCCATATTCTCGGTTACATCCTTAACCAGAGTATTGAGCTTGGAGATAATCCATCTGTCAACAGGCTCTAAGGAAGCACTTGCATCCGTTACCTCTTTTCCTTCCATATTCATCATTATGAAACGGGAAGCATTCCAGATCTTATTTGCAAAGTTTCTGTTTGCTTCTACTCTTTCATAGTAGAAACGCATATCGTTACCCGGTGCATTACCTGTAATCAGAGTCATTCTTAAGGCATCTGCACCGTACTGTTCGATTACCTCAAGCGGATCAATACCGTTTCCGAGAGACTTTGACATCTTACGTCCCTGTGAGTCACGAACCAGTCCGTGGAATAGTACTGTCTTAAACGGTCTTTCGCCCATCTGCTCAAAGCCTGAGAAAATCATTCTGATAACCCAGAAGAAAATGATATCATATCCTGTTACAAGTACATCTGTCGGATAGAAATAATCCAAGTCCTCTGTCTTGTCAGGCCAGCCTAAGGTTGAGAATGGCCAAAGTGCAGAAGAGAACCAGGTATCCAGAGTATCCGGGTCCTGTTTGAAATGAGTGCAGCCACACTTAGGACAAACGCTTGGCATTTCCTTTGCAACTACAATTTCCCCACAATCATCACAGTAATAAGCAGGGATTCTGTGTCCCCACCATAACTGTCTTGAGATACACCAATCCTTGATATTATCCGTCCAGTTATAATAGGTCTTATCCATTCTTTCAGGAATTAACTGAATGTCACCGTTCTTTACAGCCTCTACTGCCGGCTTAATCAGCTCATCCATCTTAACAAACCACTGCTGCTTTACTAATGGCTCGATGGTTGTCTTACATCTGTCATGAGTACCAACGTTATGGCTGTGGTCCTCAATTTTAACGAGCAATCCCATGCTGTCAAGCTCTTTTACGATAGCGGCTCTAGCTTCATAACGATCCATTCCGTCGAACTTGCCACCATTTTTATTAATTGTAGCATTGTCATTCATGATATTGATAATCGGTAAATCATGTCTCTTTCCAACCTCAAAGTCGTTAGGGTCATGAGCCGGTGTAATCTTAACAACACCTGTACCGAATTCCATGTCTACATAGGTATCCTCAACAATCGGAATCACACGGTCTACGATAGGAAGCTTTACCTTCTTACCCTTTAAGTGTGCATATCTTTCATCATCCGGATGAATTGCAACTGCGGTATCACCCAGCATAGTTTCCGGTCTCGTTGTGGCAAAGGTCAGATATTCTCCTGACTCTGTTCCGTCATCATTCAATACCGGATACTTAATATGCCAGAAATGACCTGCCTGATCCTCATACTCTACCTCAGCATCTGAAATAGAAGTATTACATACAGGACACCAGTTAATGATACGTGAGCCCTTATAAATATATCCTTTTTCATGCATCTTACAGAATACTTCCGTAACTGCCTTGTTACAGCCCTCATCCATAGTGAAACGTTCTCTGTCCCAGTCACAGGAGGAACCAAGCTTTTTGAGCTGACTGATGATTCTTCCGCCGTACTCCTTCTTCCATTCCCATGCACGCTCTAAGAACTTCTCGCGACCAAGCTCCCACTTGTCAACGCCTTCTTCCTTAAGCTTCTCGATAATCTTAACCTCTGTTGCAATACTTGCGTGGTCTGTTCCCGGCTGCCAGAGTGCATTATAGCCCTGCATTCTCTTAAAACGAATCAGGATATCCTGCATGGTATTATCCAGTGCGTGTCCCATGTGAAGCTGACCTGTAATGTTTGGAGGCGGAATCACGATTGTGAATGGTTTCTTACTCCTGTCTACTTCCGCATGAAAGTATTTCTTGTCGAGCCACTTCCGGTAGATTCTGTCTTCCAGACCATGTGGATCATAAGTTTTTGCTAATTCTTTGCTCATGTTGTTCTTCCTTTCTTGATACAAATCAGAACCACCGGCTTAGCCGGTGGTTTGTTCACGCCCTATAAGGGCTCATT
>CAYLWP010000203.1:0-4144 GCA_964387365.1 uncultured Roseburia sp.
CTTGTGATGTCAGTATTATGAGTGCTGAACAAAGAAGAATAATCTTGAAAAAATCCCTCTATTCGATAATCTGTCTTATAACTCATTTTCAAAGTATAAGCCACTGCATATAATACACTTATCGCATTCTTATATGCACCACCTTCTTCATTTGGATTGCCTACACCTCTGACCGCAATATATTTTGCTTTTGGAACCTCAACAATTTCAGGTTTGTTCTTAGGCATATAAAACTCTTTGTACTCTTTCTTAAAATCAAATGCCATTTTCTGTTGTTCCCTCCAGTATCTCTTTCTGTCTCTTTTTACTAAAGCTGCCAAGCACCAACTGATATGACTTATCCAACAAATCTTTTACTAATTCATCCGGTACTTCACCATCAGGCTTAATGGAATTCCAGTGTACCTTATTCATGTAATAGCCGGGAATAATGTCCTCATATTGTGTTCGCAAAAAATCGCCTTCAAGTGGTTCTAATTTTAACGTGATATAATATGGCTCATCATTTTCGTCCAGACAAATTGCGGCGAACATCTTCCCGCCGATTTGATAACGAATCCAATTCCAGTCCTTCTGAAGGTCTTTCGTAACTCCCGTTTTACTTAGTAAAAACTCATCAATCCATGTGTATCTCATCATATTTTCCTCTCATTCTATCAAGGCAATGCCAAAGTTCCCTGCGCACTTCTTCCGGCTCCAATAACACCACTTTATCCCGAAAAGACATAAGCCAACTTAGCAAATAGTCTATATCGCTATAATCAGATAAATCCTCAAAAAATCATATCAAACAAAAAGAACATTCCAACGATTACAATGCCGCCAAATGCCGCGCCAAATAACAGTTTCAATACAGTCTGATACGGTCTTTTGCCTATTTCACGCTGCTTTTGTATCTCATCCAACATCTTTCCTTCTGAAAATGCTACAATTTCCTTATAGGTACTTATGTCGTTATCTTTTTGTATTTTCCATACTCTGACTGCCCACACCATGACGATTGCGTATAATATTCCCCAAATAATGACTCCGAAAAGTTCTAGAAACTTAACAAGGGGAACGAATGCAACAATCGCAATCAGGAATAAGATAGAAAAAATAGTGCCGTATCGGTTATGTTTTTCAACTTCTGCTTTACTGATTTCTTTTTTCATCGTTTCGATATCTCCTTTTATCAATTGGTCAAGAGAGATTTCAAATAAAGAGCTCAGCAATAACAGGCTATGAATATCCGGATAGCTTTTTTCGTTTTCCCAGTTAGATACTGTTTGTCGTGTTACATAAATTTTCTCTGCCAGTTCTTCTTGTGACAGCTCCAGTAATATTCTATGCTTTTTGATTTGACTGCTAAGTTCCACTTTTTCTCCTCCTAGGGCAAAACATCTCCTGACCTAATATCAGAGTAACCAATTTTTAACGTTTTTCTATCAAAGCGCTTTGACATCGGTAAAATAAGGATGTCAAAAGGATTTTACATAGTGCATTTTTTCCTATCTTTCCTTCGATAATACTTTTGTACACCAGCTTTTCTTGCCGCATTTCGGGCATTTTAAGCGTCTGCCGGTAAGGGTGTGCATGCCCATACTATATGCCTTAAACGTTGGAACAAAATGCTCGTTACAATGCTTGCACTTATAATATCCAATAGAACGTTCTCCCTGCATCGCTACATATAAACCTGCGGCAAAAATTGCACACGCGATGGCTACCAGCAATACCTTTGCCTGAATGCTCATCACTTCCGCATAAATACTAACTACTAAAATTAATGTCAAAAATGACACTGTTGCAATAACTCCTGTAATCGACGTTGTAATTATTTTTTTCTTGTTTTCTTCATATTCTTTCATCATATTCACCATATTTTCTTCCGCCTTTCTCTTATAATCAACTTCATGTAATCTTTCGCCTGATAACAATTCGTTGACGTTGATTTCCAATTCATTACACAGTGGTAATAACAATGATACCTCCGGGAAACCGTTTCCACGTTCCCATTTTGAAATGGTCTTATCGCTGATTCCAAGAATATCTGCCAATTCTCTTTGTGTGTACTTTTTTCTTTTTCTTTCTTCAGCAATAAACCTTCCGATTTTTATCTGGTCCATCTGACTCCTCCTTTCCGGTTTCATTATATGTTTCCACTCGTTTTATTTACACCCACGCAACGTAGATATGGTGAATTTATGCGGACTCTACGATGCGGAGAGTTGTTTTATTAAGCAAAAAAGCTATGCAATTTATGAAACCTAATCCCTTTTTACATTGTATTAAAAAGCCACGGCAGTTTCAATGCCGTGGCTATGTAATCTTTCTAATTATTCAGAAGTAACTGCTCTGCTCTTGCAAGCGCATCATCAATATGGTTACAGAAATTATTCTTGCCAAGCTTCTTTAAAAAGCCTACATTTTTCATCAGACTCTTAGGCTGTTCATTAACATGTGAAAGAATCAGAGTAATTCCTTTCTTCTTACACTTTGCCAGCAACTGTTCCAGCGCATTCATCGCTGTTGCATCAATGGCATTTACCACACGCATTCTGATGATGATACACTTGGTATCGGCGTTTCCGGATATTTTTAATATCTTATCGGAAACGGCAAAGAACATAGGTCCTGACATTTCATAAACCAAGGTATGTGCCGGCACTTTTCTCAAGGAAAGACTGCCCGGGTCATCGGCATCATTCACATATCTCCAACCCTGCACCTCTGTTACCTCGCTCATACGTTTCATAAATAAGAACGCAGTTAATACAAGACCAACCTCAATAGCAAACACAAGGTCAAATGCAAAGGTAAGTACGCAGGAACAAATAAGTACTGCCAAATCGCTCTTTGGGTTCTTCAGATATCCTATCAACACTGACACATTAAGCATATTGTAGGAAACAACCATAAGAATGGCAGCCAATACGCATAATGGAACGAGCTTAAGTAATGGCATCAGAGCAATCAAAAAGATAAACAGGCTGACTGAATGAACGATTGCCGCAATCGGTGTTCTTGCTCCGTTTTGTGCGCTTTGTACGCCTCTGGCAACACCGCCTGTAGTCGGGATGCAGCCAAAAAAGCCAAGTACAATATTAGATACACCATGTGCAATCAGCTCCATATTGGAGTTGGACTGACTGTTTACGATACCATCTGTAACAACCGCCGATAATAAAGCCTGCATTGCCACTAAAATCGCAATCGTAAAGCTTGGTGATATTAATTGCTGTATTGTTTCAAAATTAATTTCTGGAACGACCGGTGTGCCGATAGATTTAGGTATCTCTCCGAGAAGCTTTACATCAAGATGTAAAACCTGTGTTGCAACAGTTCCTACAATAATGGCTATCAGTGAATTCGGAATTACTTTATTGAACTTAGGCCAAATCATCAGAATAACAATACAAACAATCGCCAAAATCACAGACTGCAGGTTAGCCTCATTCAAATGCGTCAGGTAGTAGCTCCACTTACCGACGAAGTTTGTCGGCATGGATTCCGGCGAAAGCCCTAAGAAATCCTTTACCTCTAAGGTAAAAATCGTTACACCGATACCGGCTGTAAAGCCGACTGTAATCGGTGACGGAATGAACTTAATTAGCTTTCCGAGCTTGAAAACACCAAGCAAAATCAAAAAGATACCTGCCATAACCATAGCAATTGCTAAGCCGTTTAATCCATAATTTAAAATAACCGACTGTGTAATAACGATAAATGCTCCTGTCGGACCTGATATCTGCACTCTGCTGCCACCAAGAAGAGCTCCAATCAAGCTTGAAATAATCGCAGCATAAATTCCTTTTTCAGCAGACACACCTGCTCCAAGCGCAAATGCAATCGATAACGGTAATGCAATAATCGCAACAATAATACCCGATATAACATCCTTTACAAACTGCTCCTTGGAATAGTTCTTCATTGCAGTCATTATCTTTGGTTTAAAATCTTCCATCATTTTCCTCGATTCTCAAAATAGTATCATCTATGTGAAATAATATGATTTGCACGACAAATTCTATCATATTCCCCTTTTCGACATATTTCAAGCTTTCCTGACATATAAAAACAACGAAAAAGACACGGTTTTTGTCCGTGTCTTTGTCTATTTTTATACCATTTCACCCATAAAGTAGAATCCGTGGCATTCTGT
>CAYLWP010000204.1:0-4126 GCA_964387365.1 uncultured Roseburia sp.
TGATAATCGGATGAAAACCATTCGACATAATCCAGTCATACATCTGCTTATCATTGGCAGACGGTTCATGCCGGATATCAATCAGCAGGAATACTGCCTGTAAAACCTTGGAATTATGAAGGTATTTTTCAATCATCTTACCCCATTTTTCCTTCTCCGTCTGGCTTACCTTGGCATAACCGTATCCCGGCAAATCCACAAAATACAACTCATCATTTACATTATAAAAATTAATCGTCTGTGTTTTTCCGGGCTGTGAGCTGGTTCGTGCAAGCGCCTTGCGGTTCATTAAGGCATTGATTAACGATGACTTTCCTACATTACTCTTTCCCGCAAATGCAATCTCCATCTTCTGATTATCCGGTATCTGACTTGTTACACCGATTACAGTCTCCAGACTGACATTTTTTATTACCATATGTTTCCTCCGTTTATACTAGTGTATCGCAGAACGATGCACTAAGCTCTGCGCTTTGCTGTCTGTCTCTTTACACGCTTTGGTGCTCTGACGAGAGCCTTTTTCAGTACATCCTCCATGGTATCCATATAACAGATTTCCATGCCTGCCTTGATTTCCTTGGAAATCTCAGCTACATCACGTTCATTCTCTCTTGGAACAAGAACGGTTGTAATTCCCGCTGTTTTTGCAGCAAGAAGCTTCTCCTTTAGTCCGCCGATTGGAAGCACTCTTCCTCGAAGCGTGATTTCTCCCGTCATTGCAACCTTACAGCTTACAGGTATCTCGGTAATCGCCGAAAGCACTGCTGTTGCCATGGTAATTCCGGCGGACGGTCCATCCTTGGGAACTGCACCTTCCGGAATGTGGATGTGAAAATCATGTTCCTTGAAGTATTCCGCATCAATACCATACTCTGAGGCAATGGAACGAATGTAGCTGATGCCTGCCTTCGCCGACTCCTTCATCACATCGCCAAGCTTTCCGGTCAACTCAAGCTCTCCCTTGCCCGGCATCACATTAACCTCAATCTGAAGTGTATCGCCGCCAACACTTGTCCATGCAAGTCCTCGCACGATACCGATATCGTCCTTTTCATTTGCCTTATCGGCACGGTACCTGGGCTTTCCTAAGTACTTCTCCAGATTCTGACCTGTAACCCTGAGCTTCTTACTGTTATCCTCAAGAAGCTGTCTTGCAGCCTTCCGGCACAGCTTTCCAATCTGGCGTTCCAGCCCACGCACACCGGCTTCTTTGGTATAATATGCAATCATATCCCTTAATGCGCCATCGCTGACTGACAGCTGCTCCGGTCTGATTCCGTTCTTTTCAAGCTGCTTGGCAACCAGATGCTGTTTTGCAATAAAAAACTTCTCATTTGAAGTATAACTGCTCACCTCTATAAGGTCCATTCTGTCAAGCAGCGGTCTTGGGATACTACCGGCGTCATTGGCTGTTGCAATAAACAGTACCTTAGATAAATCAAGCGGTATTTCAATATAGTGATCTCTGAAGCGGCAGTTCTGCTCCGGGTCCAATACCTCAAGTAATGCCGATGAGGTGTCTCCCTTGTGGTCACTGCTCACCTTATCAATTTCATCTAAAAGCATTAACGGATTGCATACGCCGGCTTCCCTGACGCCGCTTGCGATTCTTCCCGGCATGGCGCCGATATAGGTTCTTCTGTGTCCTCTGATTTCTGCTTCATCACGCACTCCGCCAAGACAGATTCTTACATATTTTCGGTTCAGTGCCTCTGCAATGGAACGTGCAATCGAGGTCTTACCTGTTCCCGGCGGTCCCACCAGACATATAATCGGAGCATCTCCCTTGCCGGTCAGACTTCTGACTGCAAGATATTCGAGAATTCGCTCCTTCACCTTTTCAAGTCCGTAATGGTCTCTTTCCAGAACCTCTCCCGCCTTATGGATGTCCAGCATATCCTTAGAAGCCTTATTCCAAGGCATTTCAAGCAGTGTTTCAATATAGGTTCTTTCCACTGCCCCCTCAGAGCTTGCACCCATCAGATTCTTAAAGCGCGCAATTTCTTTTCTGATTTTATCCTTAACCTCTTTATCTGCCTTGAGCTTCTCCAGGCTCTGTTCAAACTGCTCCACATCTGCATACGGATCCTTATCGCCAAGCTCCTTGCGAATGACAGACATCTGTTCACGGAGTACATAGTCTCTCTGATTCTTATCAATCTTCTCTTTTACCTGTACAGCAAGCTGCGCACGAATTGCCGCTATCTGAGATTCCTCCAGCAACAGCGTAATCATTTTGGCTGCCTGTTCTCTTAAATCCGTAAGCTCCAGTAAGCTCTGCTTCTGTTCAAAGGTAAACGGCGTATTAATTGCCACCTGATTTACCAGAAAGGCTAAGCTGTTTGGCTCATTGAAATAGCGTCCCAGACTCTTTCCTACCTTCGGGAAGAACTTTGCATATGCACTGAATACCTCTTTTAAAGAGCGAATCAGCGCTTCCTCTTCCTGTGGCTCTAACGCTTCCTGTACTTCCTCTATCTCTTCAACGATGGCGCTCAGATAAGCGCCCTCCTGTTCTTTCATTTCTATTAATCTGGCCTTTTTTAAGCCCTCTACCAGCACGCGGCTTGTCTGATTGGGCAGTCTTGTAATCTGCTTAACCAGTGCTACCGTTCCCATCTCATACAAGGTTTCCTGTGTTGGCTTATCCTCTCCCGGATTCCTCTGTGCAACAAGGAAAACCCTCTGTCCTTCACTCAGGGCCTTTTCTACCGCCTTAATCGATACTGCTCTGCTCAGATCAAAATGAATAATCATATCCGGCATGACGGTAAGGCCTCTTAGCGCTACCATTGGCAGCTCATATACCTGTTCTATATTTTCACTCATGAATTATCGCCTCAAAATAAACCGCCGCCTATCTATATAGAAAGGCGGCGTCACTTATATCTTTGTTTTCTTGTTATCTCGCCTTTTTCTCACGTTCAGCAATTAATGCTTCGCGGTGTACAATGAAAGGCTGACTGGTTCCTTCAACTGCTTCCTTTGTAATGACACAGCTTTCAATTGTATCGTCAGAAGGAATCTCATACATAACATCCATCATGATACTTTCCATAATGGATCTGAGTCCTCTTGCTCCGGTCTTTCTCTCCAAAGCTTTTTCAGCAATGGATTCAATTGCTTCCGGCTCAAAGCTAAGCTTAACATCATCAATTTCAAACAGCTTCTGATACTGCTTAATTAAAGCATTCTTTGGTTCCTTCAGGATACGAACCAATGCCTCTTTATTAAGTCCCTCCAAAGACACATTAATAGGCACACGACCTACGAATTCCGGAATCAGACCATACTTGGTCAGATCCTGAGGAGTAACCTCCTTCAGCACAGCTCCGATATCCTTCTCTGTCTTTGCAGCAATTTCTTTATTAAATCCGATTGACTTACGGTCAAGTCTTGCTTCCACAATCTTATCAAGACCATCAAATGCACCACCGCAGATAAATAAGATATTGGTAGTGTCAATCTGAATCAGCTCCTGATGCGGATGCTTTCTTCCACCCTGAGGCGGTACACTCGCAACCGTACCCTCTACAATCTTTAATAATGCCTGCTGTACACCTTCCCCTGATACATCTCTGGTAATAGAAACATTTTCGCTTTTCTTGGTAATCTTATCAATCTCATCGATATAGATAATACCATACTGCGCACGCTCTACATCATAGTCTGCCGCCTGAATCAGCTTAAGCAGAATATTCTCAACGTCTTCTCCGACATAGCCTGCCTCTGTCAATGTGGTCGCATCTGCGATTGCAAACGGAACATTGATAATCTTGGCAAGGGTCTGGGCAAGATAAGTCTTACCTGAACCGGTCGGTCCAACCATAATGATATTACTCTTTTGTAATTCAACATCCAGATCCTTCTGTGCCATAACACGCTTATAGTGGTTATATACGGCAACAGAGAGTACCTTCTTGGCTTCATCCTGACCAATTACATAGTCATCCAGGAATTCTTTGATTTCAACCGGCTTCAAGAGGTTAATATTAAAGTTCTCTCCGGTCGGTTCATCATCATATTCTTCCTCTATGATATCTGCACAGATATCAACACATTCATCACAGAATATACACCTGCGGGACCTGCAATCAGCTTTCTGACCTGATCCTGTGTTTTATTA
>CAYLWP010000205.1:0-4126 GCA_964387365.1 uncultured Roseburia sp.
ATATTATATTATTTAAACTATTCAGAGCCAAGCAGATATCTATTTGGCTCTGAATAGTTACTATTATCAATTATCAATATCAGAGAAACGGGGAGCCAACATGGATATGCATAACATTCTGATAAACAATGGTCAGACAACATTTTATAAATCTACTAATACTTATGTCATGCCTTGTTGTCACATGCACAACCACAACGAGCTGTTATTTCTTCTTTCCGGTCGTCTGCGACTTGAAAACAATCTTGAAATCGTTGAAGCAGAGGCACCTGCTGTCATTCTTCACAACAGCTATACACTCCATCGTGCAGAGCTTATAAGCGGACACTACAATCGCTTCATCATTAATTTCGACGACAAAACTCTGGACACTGTTGCACAGCTTACTGAAACCGTCCGTTTTTTTAAAAATACCAATATGACCGTAATCCGCCTCACCCGTGAGATGGAGGTCATTCTGCAGCATTATACGGAACGATTTTTTGCACTCGATCCATACGACGGAAGCCGTAACGCTCTGCTGTGTCTGCTTCTTTACGAGTTAGCAAAGTATCATTCTCCCGAAAATGACTTGAGAGCACAAAACAAAGCTCCTTACATTCATAATGTCATGCAGTACATCGTGCAGCATTACAACGAATCAATTACCTTGGATACGCTGGCTGCACAGTTCTATATTAGTCGCGCCAAGCTTGCTGCTGATTTTTCCAACAGCACAAACATGACAATTAAACAGTTCACCACGCTAATCCGCCTGAACATGGCATATACCATGATTACAAACGGTGCCACCATTGCTGAAGCTGCACGCACCTGCGGATACACCAGTATCGGAAATTTCAGCGCCGCGTTTAGTAAGTATTTCGGTGAAGCCCCCGTGCAATACAAGCAAACCGGATATTCTGCGAAAACATCATCCATTCCTCATACGAGCACTTCATGAATGCCTTTTGCATTCATGAAGGATTTTCTGACATTATAATATTATATCATATAATACTTTTTGGAACAGTGCAAAAAAACTATTCTTTTCACAAATTTCATACCAAAACAACTAAATTGTTCTCAATGCCCATATTTCCGCATTGACGCATAATGATCACTATGATAAAGTTCATTATAAGGGTATTAAATATCATATTATATCATTTTATACTAACATTATTTTAAGGAGGAATTCACATGAGCTATACACAATATGTACCTTATACTCCTGCTGAAAACCGCTATGACTCTATGCCATACCGCAGATGTGGTAAAAGCGGTCTGAAGCTCCCTGCTATTTCTTTGGGACTGTGGCACAATTTCGGTGACATTACCCCATTCGGAGTGCAGCAGCAAATTCTGCGTACCGCTTTCGACAACGGTATTACCCACTTCGATCTTGCAAATAACTACGGACCGCCATACGGCGAGGCTGAGCGCAATTTCGGTGAACATATGAGACGCGACTGGCATACCTATCGTGATGAACTTATCATCTCCACCAAAGCCGGCTATGATATGTGGAAGGGACCTTACGGCAACGACGGCTCCCGCAAATACTTAATTGCCAGCCTTGATCAGTCCTTAAAACGTATGAATCTGGATTACGTAGATATCTTTTACCATCATCGTCCGGACGATGGCACACCGATTGAAGAAACCATGGGTGCGCTCTATGACATTGTTAAGAGTGGTAAGGCTTTATATGCCGGTATTTCCAACTACAATCCGGAACAGGCCAAGAAAGCAATCGACTGTATGAAGAGCATGGGCATGCATATGCTTATTCATCAGCCTAACTATAATATGTTTAACCGTTCTATCGAACACGGTCTCACCGATGTTTTGGAGGAGGAAGGTGTTGGTATCATGGCGTTTGGTCCTCTTGCAGGCGGCAGGCTCACCGGTCGTTACTTAAACGGCATCCCTGCTGATTCCCGTGCTGTCCATGACCCAAGATTCCTGCGTGCTTCCGACATTAATGAGGGACTTTTAAAGACCACCCGTGCCCTGAACGAAATCGCCGAGCAGCGTGGTCAGACCCTGGCACAGTTAGCATTAGTCTGGACACTTCGCAATCCGGTTGTTACATCTGCACTTATCGGTGCATCCAGAGCTGAACAGGTTACCGAAAACATCAAGGCACTGGAAAATATGACCCTGTCTGCGGAAGAATTAGTTGCGATTGATGCAATTCTCGCAAATAAGTAATTAGGAGATACCCCTATGTTGCCCTTGGAAACAAAATTTGAATGGGAACACATTAGTGATGATACCCGAGTTGCAGTTTCTCCCATACAAAGCAACGACGGTGCAAAATACTATCGCATCACGATAGACTATCCAAACAAGCGATTTCCCGAGCGAATTAAGCTTTATTGGTTTGCGGAATTTAACGATGCTTTCTCATCCTGGACACCGCTTGGACAGTTCCGACGTGAAATTATGCCCTCCTGGAGAGCAATAGACACCCACTCCCGTTCTGCAGCCGGAGCACCGGTTTACTCCATGATGGCTAAGAACGGAGAAAACCGTTATACCTTTTCCTTAGCAGACGCGGCATGTCCGATCAGACTGACCGGCGGCATGGAAGAGGGTAACGGCAAGATAAAATGTACGGTAGAGTTTTTCACAAATCGTGTTGACATGATGGACCATTATGAGACGATATTGCGTATCGACGACAGCAACCAGCCCTGGTATGACGCCTTATATGATGTCAGACAGTGGTGGATATCCCTTGGTTACACGCCGGCGCATGTGCCTTACGACGCCAAGAATACCATGTTTTCTTCCTGGTATAACTTCCAGAAAAACATCAATGAAGAAAACATATTGGAACACTGTAAGCTCGCCAAGGCAATGGGCATGGATACCGTGATATTGGATGATGGCTGGCAATGCGATGAAACCACAAACGGCTACACCTATTGTGGTGATTGGGAGGCCGTACCCTCCAAATTCCCGGATATGCGCAGATTTATGAATCGCTTACACGAAATCGGCATGAAGTGTATTTTGTGGTATTCCGTTCCTTTTGTCGGAATATATGCAAAGAATTACGAGCGTTTTAAAAACCGTTTCCTGCGTGCAAAGGATGGTTCCCGCACCGTTATGATACTGGATCCGCGTTTTGCAGACGTAAGACAATGGCTGGTTGAAACCTATGTAAATGCTGTACGGGATTGGGATTTGGACGGGCTAAAGCTTGACTTTATCGACAGCTTTTCCCTTGCAGAGGAATCCTCTACGGATTATGATGCCATGGACTGCCCCTCTGTCGAAGCCGCCGTAGCCAAGTTACTTGATGAAATTATGGCTGCTCTGAAGCCAATCAAGCCGGAGATTCTCATTGAATTTCGTCAATCCTATATCGGTCCCGTTATGCAGAAATCCGGCAATATTTTGCGTGTTGGCGACTGCGCCGGTGCAGCTTTGGTCAATCGTGTGTCAAGTATAGACCTGCGGCTGTTAGCCGGTGATACCACACGTCATGAAACCACCGCTGTTCACTCAGACATGCTATTGTGGGATTATGATGCCTCCGTGGAAGGAGCTGCCGATCAACTTGCAGCATGCCTGTTCTGTACTCCACAGATTTCAGTTATGCTTGACCGATTATCTGCTGAGCACACAAAAATGCTGAAGCATTATATGCATTTTATTGCAAAACACAGAAATATCCTTCAGGAAGGAAAGCTGATACCGCTTCATCCCGAAGCAAACTACAGCCAGGTTCTGGCAACACGTGATGATTGTGTCATTGCAGGACTTTATTCTGATTCTTTATTGGCTATTCCGCGCAATACCAATACCTGTATTGCAGTAAACGCAACCGGAAACACACAGGTATATGTGGAAAACACCGAAAGCGACACGCAGAAGAAATGTACAATACAAAACTGTATGGGTGATGTACTGTCGTGTAACACGATTACCTTAAAATCAGGCGTTACCAAATTTGAAGTACCTCACAATGGTTTTCTGTATTTGGAGTAGAAAAAGTGTTGCCGCACTATCACAAAAAACAGGGGCTGTGAAAAAAGCACTCCGCGCAAAAGCAGTCCCTAGCTAATAATCGATATAGGTATCTTGAACAGTTAAAGTCACTGTACGATTATTAGCATGCCACGCCCAAAGC
>CAYLWP010000206.1:0-4064 GCA_964387365.1 uncultured Roseburia sp.
AACAAGATATCGGATTATCATGAAGGGATTAGAGCTTCATGAATAATTCGGGTTATATTGTATTCATGTTAGATTTTTATGCAAAACGCTGGTTACGTTTAGGTTAACAACTTTTCTCTCGCATCAGTTCATTCGCCGTTATTGTACGATTTCGTTGACTAAAATGATTTAAAATCATATAATGGATAAATAGCAAATAGCATAATATATTAACATAAGGGAGGATTTTTCCATGAAACGATTATTAGCATCACTTTTAACGCTTACAATGATAGGCGGACTGACAGCCTGCGGAAGCACTTCAGGCTCCGATGACGGTACTTATACCGTAGGTATCTGCCAGCTGGTACAGCATGAGGCATTGGATGCTGCTACACAGGGCTTTAAGGATGCCCTTACAGAAGCGCTTGGCGATAAGGTTACCTTCGACGAGCAGAACGCACAGGGTGATTCCAATACCTGTTCCACTATCATTAACAGCTTTGTTTCTAACAATGTAGACTTAATCCTTGCTAACGCTACTGCTTCACTTCAGGCAGCTGCAGCAGGTACAAACGAGATTCCAATTCTCGGAACCTCCGTTACCGAATACGGCGTTGCTCTTGAGATTGACGGCTTCACCGGTACAGTAGGCGGAAATATTTCCGGTACCTCTGACCTTGCTCCGCTTGACGGACAAGCTGATATGTTACAGGAGCTTTTCCCTGATGCAAAAACAGTAGGCTTACTGTACTGCTCAGCAGAGGCAAACTCACAGTATCAGGTGGATACCATCAAGGGCTTCCTTGAAGAAAAGGGTTACAGCTGCGAATACTATGCATTCTCAGACTCCAATGACCTGTCCTCTGTTGTAACAACTGCTTCTGCAAGCGTAGACGTTATCTATGTTCCGACAGACAATACCGTTGCTTCCAACACGGAGCTCATCAACAATATCTGTCTTCCTGCAGGTGTTCCTGTTGTTGCCGGTGAAGAAGGTATCTGTTCCGGCTGTGGCGTAGCTACTCTTTCTATCAGCTACTATGACCTTGGTGTTGCAACCGGTAAAATGGCTGCCAAGATTCTTGCAGAAGGCGGCGACATCTCCAAGATGCCTATCGAGTATGCACCGAACTTTACAAAAAAATACAATGCCGCTAACTGTGATGCCTTAGGTATCAAGGTTCCGGACGGCTATGAAGCAATCAGCGAATAATCGGAGGTAACAAATGAACATCCTGAATTTATTTAACGCAATGCCGGGTGCTGCTGCCCAAGGCTTAATCTGGGGTATTACAGCCATTGGTATTTATATTACCTATCGCATCCTCGACATTGCCGATTTAACTGTTGACGGCTCTCTGTGTACCGGTGGTGCTGTCTGCATCATGATGATGCTTTCCGGACAAAATGTTTTTGTTTCCATGTTCGTTGCAACCATAGCAGGTATGCTGACCGGACTTATGACAGGCATTTTCCATACCTTTATGGGAATTCCCGCAATTCTTTCCGGTATCCTGTCACAGCTTGCCCTGTATTCTGTCAATCTGAAAATCATGGGTAAGGCGAATCAGGCAATCAATGTTGACAAATACGATTTATTAATTTCCTTGCGTTATATTAAGGGAACTTCACTGTTTGAAAATACGATTTTTATCGTTGCCGTAGCGATTGTACTCTTGGTACTCGTTCTATACTGGTTCTTCGGAACAGAGCTTGGCTGTGCACTTCGTGCAACAGGCTGTAACGGCAATATGGCACGCGCACAGGGTATCAATACCAACTCTTCCAAGGTGCTTGGACTTATGATTTCCAATGGACTGGTTGCCTTGTCAGGCGCTCTGCTGTCCCAGTATCAGGGCTTTGCCGATATCAACATGGGACGAGGTGCCATTGTTATCGGTCTTGCAGCCGTTATCATCGGAGAGGCAGTTTTGGGACGTCTCTTCCACAACTTCGGATTAAAGCTGATTGGCGTAGCGTGCGGTTCCATCCTTTACTATCTGGTGCTTCAGGTTGTTATCTGGCTTGGAATCGATACCGATTTACTGAAGCTGTTATCCGCTATCGTGGTTGCTATTTTCCTTGCAGTTCCGTATTGGAAGGGCAAGTACTTCAGAAAGCCGGTTATCAGGAAGGGAGGTTCCACAAATGCTTGAGCTCAAAAATATAACAAAAGTATTTAATCCGGGAACCGTCAATGAAAAGGTTGCTTTGGATAACTTTTCCCTTACTCTTGAGGACGGTGATTTTGTTACCGTTATCGGTGGAAACGGTGCGGGTAAGTCTACCATGCTGAATGCGATTGCAGGTGTATGGCCGGTTGATTCCGGACGCATCATCATAGACGGAACCGATGTCACAAGACTTCCCGAACACAAGCGTGCGAAGTTCTTAGGTCGTGTATTCCAGGACCCTATGACAGGAACTGCCGCTACTATGGGAATTGAAGAAAATCTTGCACTGGCAAAGCGTCGCGGACGCAAGCGTTTCTTAGGCTCCGGTATCACTGCCAAGGAGCGTGAAGAATATAAAGAGCTGTTAAAAATCTTAGACTTAGGACTGGAAACACGCCTTACCTCTAAGGTAGGACTGCTGTCCGGAGGTCAGCGCCAGGCTCTTACCCTGTTAATGGCAACTCTGCAGAAGCCGAAGCTTCTCTTATTAGACGAGCATACCGCTGCACTTGACCCTAAGACTGCTGCCAAGGTACTTGAAACAACAGAATATATCGTGAATAAAAACAATCTGACTACTCTGATGATTACGCACAACATGAAGGACGCCATCATTCACGGCAATCGTCTTATCATGCTGATGGACGGCAAGGTTATCCTTGATATCAGAGGAGAAGAAAAGAAAAAGCTGACAGTAGAAGACCTGCTTCACAAATTCGAAGCCGCAAGCGGCGAAGAGTTTGCAAGCGATAAAGCGCTGTTGGGATAAGTAAGAGGGTGTGAAATTTTCACACCCTTGTTTTTTACTTCCAATATTTTTTCATATATTCCTGCGTCCTATCTGTTGCTATGGCAAATTTATCCTGAACCCTTTGACAGGTTTGCTCCGGAGATACACCCAAATCCTGACAGGTTTCTATCAGAATTCTTATGCCTTCCTCGCGAGCTTCTGCTCGTCCTTCTGCTCGGCCTTCTGCTCGCCCTTCTTCTCTTCCTTCTGCTCGGCCCACTTCTCGTCCTTCAGCACGTCCTTCTTCCAGTCCTTCTTCCTTCCAGAACCGTCTCTGTTTCTTCTCATCATATTCCGTTAACAGCATATTAAACACCTCGCTCTTACACTTAAGCAGGATATCAGATAAAACATCATTCTCGATACAATAATCCATAGCAAGGCTTATTGCTTCATCAAGGTCGTACCCCCTATTCAATCCCCGATTTACTTCCTTCATAAAGTACGAATAATCATGCAGTCGCCTGCAGGCTCTTAACAGCCTTTCATTATGACCGTAATTGATATTCAACATTCTCGCCTTACACTCCAACATCGGCTCGGATAACAGCTCCGGTTCAAAAGCATCCGACAATTTTAATACTATCTCGTCCGGTTGGCTTTCCCTGCCATTATAAAACACGATAAACTGCGGAGTCGGAAGCTTTACAAGCCTATGACCATAAATATTGTGGTTCTGCTTTTTGATATAAGCTTCGTACAGCCTTGCAAAGTAAATCAGTCCTCTGATTGGAAGATTCGGATTAAAAGTAGATTGATGTTCATACAGATTCAGTGTCGAAGATATGATAAATGACAAATCATTTTTCATAGACAGATAAATAACATCCTCCAGGGTAGTTATCTCCAAGTCGTCAGGATTGGTGTACTGCGTTCCATTTACTGCATTATACAAATCCAATAAATCCTTCTTGTCCTCAAAGACCTTTTGGAACAGTCTGTCCTTATACTTTCTGCGTACTCTGATTCTCCGCCAGAATCTGCTGATTTTCCACGTTTTCAGTTTCATTTTCTTTCCTCCATTATAGTATACTCTGTGCATTTTCTCAATCATGAAATATTTGCCGATGGGGTAAACTTACTGTCGGAAAGTAATAGGCAGAATACACCTGTGATCT
>CAYLWP010000207.1:0-4039 GCA_964387365.1 uncultured Roseburia sp.
TCCAGAGCTGTATCGACCGTTCTACCCTTCTTGTAAAGGAAGGCGATAAGAAGCCGATTATTCTTGATATCAAGGATGATGTTATGGAATTAAAGATGAATTCCATCGTTGGTAGTCTGGATGAAGAAATAGATATCGTAAAGAGCGGAAAGGATTTAATGATTGGCTTTGATCCGAAGTTCTTAATTGATGCCTTAAAGGTTATTGATGACGAAGAAGTGGAAATCAAACTGTTGAATCCGAAGGCTCCCTGCTTTATCAAGGATGAGCAGGAAAGCTACATCTATCTGATTCTGCCGGTTACTTTTAGTACGGTAGGTTAATCAAAATCTTTCAGGTGCAGGTTTTTAACCTGCACTTTTTATTGTATAATCTGGTATAGTGATTTTTATTTAACCGGATTTTATCGGAAAATATAAAAAAGTGCATATAAATTGACATAACTAAGATAAAAATGGTAAAATATATATATTTAAAATAATAGGGAAATTATGCCCATTGGATTATAATGGAATATTTTGGGTATAATTTACATAAGTAAAGGATTCGTTATGGAAGAAGTAAGAATTAGAGACGAGTTCATCAAGTTAGGGCAGGCATTGAAGCTTGCTAACTTGGTAGAATCCGGTGTTGATGCCAAGTTTGTTATTCAGGACGGAATGGTAAAGGTAAATGGTGAGGTCTGCACACAAAGAGGTAAGAAGCTTGTAGATGGAGACCGGGTAAGCTTTGAAGGAAATACATTCGTCATTAAGGCGTAACAAGGAAGAGTCAATATGATTATTAAGTCACTGGAACTTGAGAATTTCAGAAATTATGATTCGTTATCCATGTCTTTTGATTCAGGGACGAATATTCTGTATGGAGATAATGCACAGGGTAAAACCAATATTCTCGAAGCAATCTATTTATCTGCCACAACCAAATCACATAAGGGAAGCAAGGACAAAGATATAATCAATTTTCATGCGGATGAAGCCCATATCAGGACTTATGTCGTAAAGGATGAGCTTGAGAACAGGGTGGATATGCATTTAAGAAAGAGCAAGTCCAAAGGAATCGCTATTAACGGACAGAAGATAAAAAAGGCAGCGGAACTACTTGGACTTTTAAATGTTGTGTTTTTTTCCCCTGAGGATTTGTCCATTATCAAAAATGGCCCGGCAGAGCGAAGACGATTTGTTGACATGGAATTATGCCAGTTAGACAGCTTTTATCTTTATAACCTGAATAACTATAATAAGATTGTGAATCAGAGAAATAAGCTGTTAAAGGACTTATACTTTCAGCCGGGATTAAAGGAAACCCTTTCTATCTGGGATTCCCAGCTTGTTTCCTACGGAAGCAAGATTATAGAGAGACGCATTTCCTTTGTAAAGCAGCTGAATGAGATTATTTTTGACATACATAAGAAGCTTTCGGGCGGCAGGGAAGAAATAGAAATTGTTTATGAACCGGATGTTTCCATGGAGGAGTACGAGAGAAGTCTCACACTTGGACAGGAACGTGATATTAAGCTGAAAATGACAAGTACCGGTCCGCACAGAGACGATTTTTCCTTTATGGTCAGAAAGGTGAATCCGGAGAACGAAGAGGAAAAATCAGAGACAATTGATATTCGTAAGTTCGGTTCGCAGGGACAGCAAAGAACAGCGGCACTATCCCTGAAGCTATCGGAAATAGAACTTGTAAAAAAGCTAACGAAGGACACACCATTATTACTTTTGGATGATGTTCTTTCAGAGCTTGACAGTAATAGACAGAATTATTTACTCAACAGTATTGGTGGTATTCAGACAATCATCACCTGTACCGGTTTAGAGGAATTTGTAAATAACCGCTTTGAAATCAATCGCATTTTCAAGGTTTCTAATGCAACGGTTACACAAGAAAACTAAGTGGAGGTTTAACTATGAGTGCTGAATACGGAGCAGACCAAATACAGATATTAGAGGGGCTTGAAGCAGTTAGAAAAAGACCCGGTATGTACATTGGAAGTACCTCTTCAAGAGGCTTACATCATCTGGTATATGAAATCGTTGATAATGCGGTAGATGAGGCTCTTGGAGGATATTGTGATACGATTGATGTAACCATTAATCCTGATAATTCCATTACAGTTATCGATAACGGTCGTGGTATTCCTGTCGGAATCAATAAAAAGGCAGGTATTCCTGCGGTTGAGGTTGTATTTACCATCCTTCACGCAGGCGGAAAGTTTGGCGGCGGAGGATACAAGGTATCCGGCGGTCTGCACGGTGTAGGTGCATCGGTTGTAAACGCTCTTTCCAACTGGCTTGAGGTTGAGATATGTAGTGAAGGTAAGGTTTATAAGCAGCGTTACGAAAGAGGACATGTGTGTTATCCGTTAAAGGTAATCGGTGAGTGTCCCGCAGATAAAACAGGTACAAAGGTTTCCTTCCTTCCGGATGATACGATTTTTGAAGAAACAGTTTACGATTATGAGGTATTAAAGCAGCGTCTTCGTGAAATGGCATTCTTAACCAAGAATCTTAAGATTATTCTTCGGGACCTAAGACCGGAGGATGGCCCTGTTGAGAAAACCTTCCACTATGAAGGCGGTATCAGAGAGTTCGTAACCTATCTGAATAAGAGTAAGACTGCTTTATATGAAGATGTTTTATATTTTGAAGGAAAAAAAGATAATGTTTACGTAGAAGTTGCCATGCAGCATAACGATTCCTATACGGAGAGCGCATACAGCTTCGTTAATAATATTAATACACCGGAGGGTGGTACCCATCTTGCGGGTTATCGTAATGCGATTACCAAGACCTTTAACGATTATGCAAGAAACTTTAAGCTGTTAAAGGACAGTGAGCCGAATTTAAGCGGTGATGATATCAGAGAAGGTCTGACTGCAATCGTTTCCATCAAGATTGAGGATCCTCAGTTTGAAGGCCAGACGAAGCAGAAGCTTGGTAATTCTGAGGCCAGAGGTGCCGTAGACAGTATCGTAAGCGAGCAGCTTACTTACTACTTAGAGCAGAATCCTACTGTTGCAAAGCAGATTTGCGAGAAGTCTATTCTTGCACAGAGAGCAAGAGAAGCGGCAAGAAAGGCAAGAGATTTAACAAGAAGAAAGACGGCATTGGACGGTATGGCTCTTCCGGGAAAGCTTGCTGACTGTTCTGATAAGGATCCGAAAAACTGCGAAATCTTTATCGTAGAGGGAGATAGTGCGGGTGGTAGTGCAAAGACTGCAAGAAGCCGTGCAACACAGGCAATCCTTCCGCTTCGTGGTAAGATTTTGAACGTAGAAAAGGCAAGACTTGACCGAATCTATGGAAATGCGGAAATCAAAGCAATGATTACTGCGTTTGGTACCGGAATCCATGATGATTTTGATATTTCAAAGCTTCGTTATGACAAGATTATTATCATGACGGATGCCGACGTTGACGGAGCGCATATTGCAACCCTGATGTTAACCTTCCTGTATCGTTTTATGCCGGAATTAATCAAACAGGGACATGTATATCTGGCTCAGCCACCTCTTTATAAGCTTGAGAAAAATAAGAAGACCTGGTATGCATATAATGATGAGGAGCTTGCAAAGATTTTAGACGAGGTCGGACGTGACCAGAATAATAAGATTCAGCGTTACAAAGGATTAGGAGAGATGGATGCCGAGCAGCTTTGGGATACCACTATGGACCCTGAAAAGCGTGTGCTTTTGCGTGTTTCCATGAACGAAGAGGCAGAGTCAGAGATTGACCTTACCTTTACGACACTCATGGGCGATAAGGTAGAGCCGAGACGTGAATTTATCGAAGCTAACGCGAAGTTTGTTAAAAACCTCGATATTTAAATAAAAGAAAGGCAAGGAAAAATTGAATGGATGATAGAATTTTCGACAAAATACAAGAGGTCGATTTGCAGAAAACCATGGAAAGCTCTTACATAGACTATGCCATGAGCGTTATCGCCTCACGTGCTTTGCCTGACGTAAGAGACGGCTTGAAGCCGGTACAAAGAAGAGTTTTATATTCCATGATTGAGTTGAACAACGGTCCGG
>CAYLWP010000208.1:0-4038 GCA_964387365.1 uncultured Roseburia sp.
TCGAAGCAATCCAGTCCGGTGCAAAGGACTTTATCGTTAAGCCATTCCAGGCAGAGCGTGTTTTGGAAGCGGTACAAAAGGTTATCGGATAATACATAAAAAATGAAGGTTCAGTCCAAAATTCGGACTGAACCTTTTTTAACTTCTCTTCATAAATTCAATATGGCACTTAGGACATCTGACCATAATTTTTCCCTTTCCTCGTGGAATACGGATTTTCTGGGTGCAGTTCGGACATTTATAAATATGATAATCCTTCCTCTGCATCATTTCTCTTTTTAATTTTTCAAAACCACCTGTACTTGTGTAGCTTTGATAAGTGCTTGCGTTTTTATGAAACAGCTGATACCATTTTGCCTTAAAACGATATCTTGCATTCAGGAATTTCTGATTTTCTCTTTGTCTTTTTACATAATCACGGCTAAACATTCTGTAATATACAACAATAAATATTGCCCAGAATACCAATGTTAAGACATACCACCTGGTAAAAAGCTCCAGTATAAGTACCACCAGAGAAGCACCTGTCATAAATCTTCCTATCTCATCTACTCCATATCTTCCCTGCATAAATCTCGCCATTTTTTCCCGCATATTCATCTTCCTTTCTCTATAAAAGCGGTGATAACATTTTCAAAACAAACTGTATCAGCTTATGTGTAAGCGGACGCTTGTGCCATGTCTCAAGATTCATCTCCTTACACTGTTTCTGTGTTCTTATAAAGTCTTCCTTCATGTCGGCAATCGCATGAATTTCACTTAAAAATACGCCACATTCATAATGCAGATAAAAGCTTCGATAATCGGTATTAATCGTTCCGCAAATCGCACATTCATCGTCAGCTATTACATTCTTGGCATGTATAAAGCCCGGTGTATATTCAAAAATTCTTACGCCTGCTTCCATCAGCTTGCCGTAATTGCGTACATTAACCATGTAAACATACCATTTATCGGGTATTGCCGGTACAATAATTCTTACATCAACACCACTGCCTGCTGCACTAATCAGGTCGTTCATCATATTCTGGTCCAAAACCAGATAAGGCGTTGTGATATAGACATAGTCCCTCGCCTTATTAATCATTCTGGTGTAGGCACCCTCTGTCGGGTTATCAGGATTTCTATGCGGTCCTCCGCTAAAGGGCTGTACATACCCGTCCTCTTTTACGGCAACATGTGGCCTGTAATCATCATAAGAAAATACTTCCTTCTCATTACAGAATCGCCACATCTCCAAAAACATACAGGTAAGACTCCATACACCATCACCATATAGGCGGATGCCGCTGTCCTTCCAGTGACCGAACCTTACAATATAGTTTGCATATTCGTCCGCAAGATTAATGCCTCCTGTATAGCCGATATTACCGTCTACAACCGTAATCTTCTGATGATTACGATAGTTAAAGGAAAGTCTTGCCACATTTTTGTGAATCGGATTAAAAAGCATCATTTTAATTCCTCTTGCAGCAATATCCTCCTTGAAATGATGTGTATTGATAATCAAGGTACCAAAATCGTCAAAAAGCAGTCTGACATCCACGCCCTCCTGTACCTTTTGCGTCAGCACCTCTAAAATATCATTCCAGACCTTTCCGTCAGAAACAATAAAATATTCCATGAAAATAAACTTTTTTGCCTTTTTTAAATCTCTGATGATGGCATCCAGCATTTCTTCGCCAACAGGATAATAGGTTACCTGCGTATTATTGTATATAGGAAAGCCTTTTTTTCGAAGATATCTGCTAATCTGTACCTTATTCGGATGCAGTCTGCTGATATCCTCTGCCACATTTTCATCCTGAACCAGATATTTTGCAGTGTCCTTCTCTGTTTCCCTGAATAACCGGTAATCCTTGGAATTCTTTCTCTTTCTGCCCCACATAGAGTACAGGAACAACCCGCTGACAGGAAGCAGTAAAATAATCAATATCCAGCTTGATTTATAAGACTCTTCATCATTTACTAAGGCAAAAACCGTAATGACACTGATAACCTCTAATAACAGGTAAACAAAAAAGAAACCTCTCATTAAAAAAATCGACAGAAGAATCATCGTAACAATCTGAAGTAAAAACGAAATTGCAACTGTCACACCTCTGATAAGTCCATAATATTTACTTCTGATAATACTCATTTCCCACCTCATGCAAATTCCTATCAACAGTTTTATTTAATAGTATCCGTAAGGTCCTCCGCAACAGAAGCCGCCTCCTCCACAGCAGATATTACAAAACATATTAGCCAGACAAAGCTTAAAGCACATATTTCCGCTGCCAAACATATCATATCCGTACTCTGCCTGTCTGGAACCATACCATTGTGTCCCGCTTTGCAGACTGCTTAATAACTGACGGTATTCCATATTGTTCGGTTCCATTTTTACTGCTGTCTGTGCATGCTCCATTGCCATGACCTGATTACCAAGTCCACTGTTTGCAATCGCACTGTAATAATACCATTTTGCACTTCTATCCTTAATATTGGATAACACATTCAATGCCTCATGATAATGCCGGCTTCTGATATAGTTTCCCGCAGCCTGGAAATATCTTGCATTGTCATCCATTTGATCCGTGCGGTTTTCATAGCCATAGCTGGAAAAACCGCCAAAGCCTCCAAAGCCGCCGAAACCTCCATAACCACTTCCGTAATCAGACTGGCTGTAGCCCTGCTCTTTTTCCTTCATAATCTGATTATAGGCCTGCTGTATTTCCTTGAACTTTTCTTCTGCCGCCACTATATTCGGATTATTGATATTGGCATCCGGATGATACTTCCGGCTCAGTGCACGATAAGCCTTTTTTATCTCTTCATCGGTTGCATCCCGACTTACACCCAGCACCTTATAGGGATCGCTCATTTTTTACTCCTCTTTTTTCTTTACCTGTAATCTCTCATACCGGTTCCAAACACCGGAATAAATTATATTACGTAATATTTCTACATTTCTGATAATCGGTAATTTTTCAAATTCCCTGGAACATTCTGCCATCATCATAGACAAAATGCATCTGCATTCTTCCTCATATTCCTCATTCTGTTGCGTAAAAGCAAAGGGATTATAACTGCCCTTTTTCTTATCCTTTTCCAAGTCCTCGTAAGCATCCATCAAATAAACGAACTTACCAAGGAAAAATGCCATCCTGCGAACCTCTTCCTCCCATTCATCCTGTTTGTAAGTAAATATCTCTGCCAGAATCTCACCAAAAAGTCCGGAAACCTTATCCAGATTTTCTTCCTTTACCGCCTCGCAGTCGGATATCTTTTCAAAAAGGATTCGAATCTTCTCGCACTTTTCAGGATACTTTTCCAAAACCTGCTGATAGCCCTTCTTTATCAGCTTTGCATAGGCATAACCGGAAGCCTTTCTCTCATCCTTCCAATCATCCATACACTTATAATATCCTAAAAGAATTGTCATGTCAGCCGCATATTCTGTATAAATATTATTCGTCATACAGGTTCCCTTCACCGGATGCAGCGGACATTTTTCCTTAAGCTGTTCTTCCTCCGGCTCATACAAACCGGATAAAAACAGGATTAGAAAGGTACAATCATAGGTTAACGCAAATCGTCCCGATAATCCATACTTTTTTCCAAGCATGCGGCATAAACCGCAGTAATATGCATGATAACTGTCATATTCCTTAAACTTCAGCTCCTGCTGATTCACTGTTACATATCCAAACATTGTGTTACTCCAATTTTATATTTATCATGTAATTATTCAGCGCCTTCATATTTACGATGCAAAAATCCATTATAAATTGCTTCACAATGGGGTTTTTGCACTTCTGAATCATATTCTTACGGTCTCAGCAGCAAGTGCTTTGACCTGTCCTGTATTGTTATATATATTTTTATGCAAAAACAGGAAGAAATCAATGAAATAAATATAAACAATTCTGAAATCTTTTCACATATTCACAACAGATACGTTTTTTTGTGGTATGATGGAATTAAATAAATTCAGGTTTAGTGGGGAATGTGCCACACCAGCCGTCTACCATGCCACTCATTTCAGTACCGCTT
>CAYLWP010000209.1:0-3997 GCA_964387365.1 uncultured Roseburia sp.
GGCCTCTTCTCGCAAAGAAGCAAGGATTTATATATCACGAATACAAATAATACCATACTTCGCCTTTATTTTCAAGGCTTTTTGCGTAATTCCTTCGTTTTTTTTTCAACAAGCTTTCGTGCTATCATAATCTGATGATCACACCCTAAACACTTCAATCGAAAGTCTGCTCCGACTCGTAAAATTTCCCATTCGTTACTTCCGCATGGATGTTGTTTTTTTAATTTTACGACATCCCCTACTTCATATTCAAATGCCATATATAACCTTACCTTTCACTGCAGCAAATCATGTTACCTGTGTACCGTAACCGAATCATTCCTTATTGCCATAGTCTTTATATCTTTATTTTTGAAAAGACTTCTCCTATACTTTCCGTAATTACCAGATTTGCCATACTGTCTCTTGGCGTTGGTGTTTTATTAATCAATACCAGTTTATCCCCCTGATAGTAATCAATCAGTCCTGCAGCCGGATAGACTGCAAGTGATGTTCCGCCGATAATCAGCATATCCGCCTCTTGAATTGCTCTAACCGAATCCTGTAGCGTTTTCTGATCAAGCCCTTCTTCATATAAAACAACATCCGGCTTAACCCGTCCGCCGCAATCGCATAAAGGGACTTCCTTTGCATTTAATATAAACTGCGCATCATGAAACTTTCCGCATTTTTCGCAATAATTTCGCAACACGCTTCCATGAAGCTCTAATACACGCTTACTTCCGCCTGCTTGATGAAGTCCGTCAATATTCTGGGTAATAACTGCTGTAAGCTTTCCTTTTCTTTCCAATTCTGCAAGTGCCAGATGCGCCTTATTGGGCTTTGCATCCGGACATAGCATTTTATCCCGATAGAACTTAAAAAACTCTTTTGTCTTACTAACATAGAAGCTATGACTTAAAATCGTTTCCGGTGGGTAATCATACTTTTGGTGATACAGACCGTCCACACTTCGAAAATCCGGAATACCACTTTCTGTTGATACAACATCCGGCTTAACCCGTCCGCCGCAATCGCATAAAGGGACTTCCTTTGCATTTAATATAAACTGCGCATCATGAAACTTTCCGCATTTTTCGCAATAATTTCGCAACACGCTTCCATGAAGCTCTAATACACGCTTACTTCCGCCTGCTTGATGAAGTCCGTCAATATTCTGGGTAATAACTGCTGTAAGCTTTCCTTTTCTTTCCAATTCTGCAAGTGCCAGATGCGCCTTATTGGGCTTTGCATCCGGACATAGCATTTTATCCCGATAGAACTTAAAAAACTCTTTTGTCTTACTAACATAGAAGCTATGACTTAAAATCGTTTCCGGTGGGTAATCATACTTTTGGTGATACAGACCGTCCACACTTCGAAAATCCGGAATACCACTTTCTGTTGATACACCGGCTCCACCGAAAAATACAATGCGCTCACTATCGTCAATCATTTGTTGCAGTTTTTCCAAGTCTGTCATTTTTACCCTCCATACTTATCCATACTTCTTCTTGCTATCAACAGGCTATGCAACCACGGATGCATTTATCCACTACCAGGTCTTAAATGAAATGTTCATATCCACATCACCTTTGATTCCCTTCACTGAGCCTTTCTCGGAATACTGCCATACACTGACATCATAAGGCATGTACATATAATCATCGTAAAATGCATACCACTTCTCGTACTCTTCCAGTCTTGGCATGTCCAAAAGCTTGGTAAAACACTTTACATTTCCGTAAATCATCGGTGTATAGCCTGCTTCCTTTATCTTTTCACAAAATGCAATACAAATATCAGTACGGGCTTCCTGTGAGAGTGTATTGGCACGTCCGTCTCCGCCTACAATCATTTCTACATCAAATACTACCGGATACGATATGTCATAACCTTTCAGATTTTCAATTACAAACTCTGCCTCTTCCACTGCTTCTTCGACTGTGACGGCCTGCGTAAAGAAATAAACTCCTGTCTTTACTCCTGCCTTGTTCGCACCCTGCATATTCTTTTTATAATACTCATCCAATACAACTTCTGCTGATTTATAACCACGAAGTCCCAGGCGAATAAATGCGTATTCTACACCGTCTGCCTTTACCTTATTCCAGTCAATATTCCCCTGATATTTTGAAACATCAATTCCTTTATGAGAAACAACGGTACTACCCTCGACATATTCCATTTCTCCTGCGTCATTCTTGCGGAAATTCTCACTCTTCAAATTATGTTTTTTTACAGAATCAAGAACCGGCGCAAAAACATAGGAAGTTTCATCATAATAAATCAAATTCTCCGAAAACAGTTGACGTAGCATGGTTAACGGTCCGCCACCCTGCATAGTCACAAAATCTTTTATTTTTTCCTTTAAAGAATTCTCCACCTCTGTTTCCTTATCAGCTAAGAGCTCTTCCAGCTCGTCATTTGCTATCATATTATTTTCGTGGAATATAACCTCTTGTGCCTGCGTCTCACGAAGTACTGTATTTTCGCTCATTACCGCCTGTACTTGTTGATGCTCTATATAATACAATGCTGCAAAAACTCCGCATGTAACAAGCGATACTGCTGAAACAACTGCCATTACCACATTCAGGATAAATCCTGCTCTTTGTCTTTTCCCCTTCATTTTTCACTTACCCTTCTGTTTTCTTCTCTGCGTTTCTCTCAAATATCAGTAATTATTCAGAATTCGTAATGATTCGATACCTTCATAATTACATAAGTACTTACATTTTACACTATGGTCTGTATAATTGCAAAGGAATATCCTGCCTTCTCCTATCAAATATAAGCCTTAGATTACTTGAAGCAGTTCAAACTCTTTGCTTACGATTAATACATCCGCCTTTTTTCTGACTGACAAGGAACCAACCTTATCATATATCCCTATACTTTTAGCCGGATTGACTGTAGCTGCTGCTATTGCCTGTTCCGCCTCAATGCCATACTTTATTGCACGACACATACACTCATATAAGTTAGTAACAGAACCGGCAATCGTTCCATCCTGTAATGTTGCCTTTTTCCCTTCTACCATCACAAATTGTCCACCAAGGTCATATATGCCATTCTTCATTCCGGTTGCTCGCATGGAATCACTAATCAGTATCACTCTGTCATGAAAGAGCTGAAATGCTGCACGTATCATGCTTTCATGTACATGTATTCCATCACAAATCAATTCCACCATGCCTTCTTTATCTTCCAAAGCAGCGCCAATTAATCCGGAATCTCTATGTCCTAATGGCATCATGGCATTAAATAAATGCGTCACATGATGAGCACCGGCATCTATTGCTTTTTTTGCTGTTTCATAATCTGCAGAAGTATGCCCAAGAGAAATAATAACTTCTTCCTTCAGTTTATTAATAAATTCCATGCCTGTGTTTTGATTTGGAGAAACCGTTACTATTCGAATCATATTACCACTATATTGATTACACTCTCTAAAAAAATCAACATCCGGTTCTAAGATATATTCTGCCTTATGTGCCCCCTTTTTCTCTATATTCAAAAAAGGACCTTCCATATTTATTCCAACAATTTGGGCTTCATCTGTTTTTTGATTCTCCTTCGCCTGCTTTGCAATCTTAAAGATTTCTCGCAATTGTTCCTTAGGTAATGTCATTGAGGTAGGGCAATACGAAGTAATTCCGTGCGCACGCTGATACTGAAGAATAGTATGCAAACCTTTCTCATCCGCATCAGAAAAGTCATATCCGCATGCGCCATGACTATGTATATCAACCAACCCTGGTAATACATAGCATCCACTTGCATCTACAATTGTTTGATTTTTCACCTCATTGATATTAGAAACAATCATACCATTTTCTATATATAAATCCTTTTTTTCAAATCTTTTATCCTCAGAAAATACCTGTCCATTACAGATTATCATAAAACACTCCGTTCCATTAAATCAAAAAAAGAACCCCAATCAATTGAGATTCTCTGAGAGGCGACAATCGGATTTGAACCGATGATAAGGGTGTTGCAGACCCGTGCCTTA
>CAYLWP010000210.1:0-3992 GCA_964387365.1 uncultured Roseburia sp.
GGAGGAAGCATCATGAAAGGCGAAAAAAAAGATGTAAGACGATTCAAGGATGAAAAAGAAAGACTGAGGTCAGCGAATAAGGTAATTTACATACTTACCGTTATTCTGGATATTCTTTTCCTGCCGGGAACCTTCTTGCTGGTATTAGCAGGTGAAATGAACTTTGGTATTGTGTTTGTTTCCGTAGTGGTTGTATTATCCATAGTTCTTTCCACGGTATTTTATTTTAAGGATAAAAGGAATAAGAATCTAAAATATCTCTTTATCATAAGTTATTTTATTTCGTACTGTGAAATTGTTATTTTCCATGACATCAACTATGTAAATGTTTATTTCTTTGCACTGGTAATCGGAAGTATCTTATACCTTGACAAGAAGTTCACCATTACCTTAGGTGTGTTAGCAGTAGCAACATCGGCAGTAAAGATTGTTTATAAGATGGCATCAGTGGAAAATATGACAGAGGACATGCTGAACGAGCTTACAACACCATTCTGGGCGTTGCTTGCAGTTACCTTTGCCATTATCTTTACGATTAGTAATGTAATCAACTTCATCGACGGTATGCTTCTTTCCGTGCAGGATGAAAAGGAATTACAGAAGAAGATGGTAGAGGAGATGTTAGAAACAGCATCGATTGTGAAGAAGGGTGCCGTTTCCTTAACGGATATTATCCATGAGGTTGGAGGCTCTGCAAGTGCCGTGAATGATTCCATGGAGGATATCTCAACACAGACGGCTTCCACAACTGAGGCGATTCAGGAGCAGAACCGCATGACGCAGTCTATTCAGGAAGCAATTGCAAAAACGCTGACACAGTCACAGAATACTGTTCAGACAGCAATGAATACAGAGGAAACCATCGAAAAGAGTATTGCCATTATTGATGAATTAAGAGGACACTCAGCAGGAATTGCCAAGACAAACGAAGATGTTATTGCATCTATGGAGCGTCTGCAGAGCAAGACAGAAGAGGTTAAGGGCATCGCAGGCATGATTATCGATATTTCAAACCAGACAAACTTACTTTCCCTGAACGCTTCCATCGAAAGTGCCCGTGCCGGTGCACTTGGACGAGGCTTTGCAGTTGTAGCGGAGGAAATTCGTAAGCTGTCCGAGGAAACAAGAAAATCAACAGAAAACATTACTAATATTATCGAAGAATTAAGTCAGAATGCACAGGAAGCAACGAAGATTGTAAAGGGCTCTATCGAGGCAACAGAAAAACAGGGCAGCCTGATTGAAGAGACAGCTAACAGCTACCAGATTATTGATGAAGACGTGAAGTCAGTAGTAAGCAATGTAAACGGCATTGACAAGATGATTAACGGTCTGTATGAATCAAATAATAAGCTGGTAGACAGTGTAAATCTCTTATCTGACAGCAGTGAACAGATTACAGCTAATTCCGAGCAGGCAGCAACCTTAAGCAGCGAGAACTTAACTCGTGTAGAAGAAGCAAACACAGTACTTGACCAGGTTATGGATGCAGTGGTAAACTTTGAGAAGTACAGTGCACAATAAATAACGTAAATAAGTGAGCAGAAGCAGTTATTTTTGAAAGCTGCTTCTGCTTTTGTGCATAACGGAAGCTTGGTGATTGCCGCAGGGCAGTTGCGTCAGTAAGGAAGGAGAGGAATATGGTTAAGATTACTTTTATGGGAGCAGGCAGTACCATTTTTGCAAGAAATGTACTGGGAGACTGTATGTGTACAGATTCTTTATGTGACTGCGAGATTGCGCTTTATGACATTGACGGTAAGCGGCTTGAGGAATCCAGAATAATTCTGGACGCAATGAATCATAATATGAATCAGGGAAAGGCAAATATCAAAACCTATATCGGTGTGGAAAACAGAAAGGAAGCGCTAAGAAATGCTACCTTTGTAGTGAATGCCATTCAGGTAGGCGGATATGACCCCTGTACCATTATAGACTTTGAAATTCCTAAAAAATACGGTCTTCGTCAGACCATTGCCGATACGCTTGGCATTGGCGGTATTATGCGTGGTCTTCGTACCATACCGGTTATGGAAGAGTTTGCAAGGGATATCGAAGAGGTTTGCCCGGATGCATGGCTTTTGAACTATACGAATCCTATGGGCATTCTTTCCGGATACATGCAGCGTTATACCGGCGTAAAAACAGTAGGTCTGTGTCATAGTGTGCAGGTCTGCTCTCAGGGACTGCTTACGAATCTTGGAATGGAGGATAAGCTTGAGGGCAGAAAAGAGCTGATTGCCGGAATCAACCACATGGGCTGGCTGTTGAAGATTCAGGATAAGGACGGCAATGACTTATATCCGGAAATCCGTAAGAGAGCTTTGCAAAAAAATGATACGGAGAAGCACAAAGACATGGTGCGTTATGAGTATATCAGGAGATTCGGCTACTATTGTACCGAATCAAGCGAGCATAATGCAGAATATAACTGCTTCTTTATTAAGCCGGAATATCCCGAGCTGATTGAAAAATATAATATTCCGTTGGATGAGTACCCAAGAAGATGTATTCGACAGATAGAAGGCTGGGAAAAGGAACGCGACAATATCTTAAACGGTGGAAAAGTCACACATGAACGAAGCAATGAATATGCGTCGCGTATTATGGAAGCAATCGTTGAAAATAAGGCATACGAAATAGGCGGCAATGTGCTTAATAACGGATGTATTGAAAATCTTCCGGCAGATGCCTGTGTCGAGGTTCCCTGTCTTGTCAACGGAGATGGTATTCACCCGTGTCAGGTGGGAAGATTACCGGTGCAGCTGGCAGCAATGAATATGACAAATATCAACGTACAGCTTTTAACCATAGAAGCAGCCAGAAGCAGAAAAAGAGAGGCAATTTATCAGGCGGCAATGCTTGACCCGCATACAGCAGCGCAGCTGAGTCTTGACGATATTGTGAAGATGTGTGATGAATTAATTGAAGCACATGGTGACTATATGAAGATGTATCGGTAAGTAAGCATCTGAAAAGGAAAGGTGATTCCTATGGCAGTAATTCATGTAAATAATGACAATTTTGAGGCGGAAGTACTCAAATCAGATATCCCGGTTCTTGTCGATTTCTGGGCGCCCTGGTGCGGACCGTGTAAAATGCTTGGACCGATTATTGATGAAATTTCTGAAAACGTGGAGAATGTAAAAATCTGTAAGCTCAATACAGATGAGGCAGACACCCTTGCATTGAAATATCGTGTCATGTCCATTCCAACCCTGATTCTTTTTAAAGACGGCCAACCACAGGCAACAAGTGTTGGCGTGATATCAAAGGCAGAGATTTTAAAATTTATCAATGCGTAAGGCAATAAAAATCCGAAAGCAACAAAATGCTTTCGGATTTGCTCTTTAGGCTGTGACAACGGACAAATCGGAATAGGTATTCTTCTGTGTCAGTGTCTCCAATTTATGAAAGTCCTTTGTAGGAAATGTAGTCCAGTTCTTTTCGTACGCAACGACATGCCTTTCAGCGGTGTAGCAGTCAAATGCTTTAAAAACGCTGTCCGCAAAACGGGCAAGGTCAATTTCCGCAAAAAGAATAACCTCTTTGATTGGAACCGCATTGGTAAAGTCGGATGCGATACATTCACCATAGGTAGGAATCTCGTTCCAATGGCAGGTTTCCTTACAGGAATAGCCCACATATAACAAGGTAGTATCGCTGGTGTTATCAATAAAAACTATATAAGTACCGGGTGCTTCGTCAAAAGAAACATAACCGGATAATATCTTACCTGAAACAAGCTGATTTATTAATTTAATCAGATGCTTTGGCGCATCATTTCCCCATTTGTTGGAAGCAGAAACAGCCGCCCTCTTGGACGAAGTACCAAGCTCCGCTTCAAACCAGCCATTTTCAATGGCATTGATTCTAAAACTCACAGATTGCATATTCAATTACCCCTCTTACTAAAAAACAATGGTCAATTTGCAAACCAATCACTCTATAAAGATACTTTAAATTGTGCGAAAAGTCAAGCAAAATTGAAC
>CAYLWP010000211.1:0-3981 GCA_964387365.1 uncultured Roseburia sp.
GTTCAGAATTTTGTATCGAAGGAAAAAAAGAAAGTTTTTCAGATGATTCCTTAAGACCTGCTTTGAATTATGAAGATTATAAGAATTCGGTGGAAACAAATCCTTGCACAAAGCTCATTGCTGCTTTGGGTAACATTCGACAGAACACACCGGCGCTTATGTTTGGGGATTATAAACAATTAGAATTGCAGACAACACATTATGCATATGCGAGAGTTTTAGATGGAAAATATGTAATTACCACAGTGAATAATGGCGACAACAATGCTTCAATGAACCTGGAAGCAGGAAGTTCGGCAGAATATGTTGGCGCATTGACAGGAGAAAAAATAGCTGCAAACGGTGGCCGCATTCAGGTAACTGTGCCTGCTAACTCCGGTGAAATCTGGATTCCTGCCGAGCTTTGCCGTGAAAGCTATACATCGATTACAGAAGCTGTGAAGGCTGTTGCATCTCCTAAGACGCCAGCGTCTGTAATAACGAATACTCCTAAGGAAACGCCTGCCGAACAATCAAAGGCAACACCTGCAAAACCGGTTGAGCAGTTAAGAGCAGAGCCTGTAAAAGTACAGGAAGAAAAGAAGCCTGAAAAAGCAGTCTCAGACTTGAACAAATCCTATGAAGATATGTCTGTAGAAGAACTTCAGGAAGCAATCCTCGAAAAGATGAGAAAAAACGGTCCTGTAACAGACTATATGATAGGAACTGTCAGAGAAAATACACACCATGATTCATTAGTAACCTGGGTTAAAAGTTTTGGCTAAAAATCTTTGAAAAATAAAATGTACCATGATTGTCAGGAAAGCTTTCCGGATTATCATGGTACATTCACTTTTAAGATTTAGAACGAACTTGCTTCCACCATCGTTCCGTCACGCCAGATTCTTTCCAAATCATAGAACGGGCGGCTTTCCTTATCGAAAACATGTACAACAAAGTCCGTATAATCCATCAGAATCCAGTTAGCACTGTTATAGCCTTCTGTCTGTCTAGCATGAACACCTTCACGTCCAAGCTTTTCCTCAACATTATCAGCCAATGCCTGTACCTGACTCTTATTGGTTCCGTTTGTAATGATAAAGTAATCTGCAACAGAAGAAACCTCGCCGATGTTGATAATCTTAATATTCTCAGCCTTCTTGTCTTCTAATGCGTCAATTACGGTTTTGATTCTTTCTTCTATATTCATTCAATTATCCATATCTTTCCGATACCTGCAAGCTTTACAGATGCGTTCACATCCTGCACAGGCACCAAATGTTTACAATGCTTCATCCAGATAGCTGTCATACGTTTTCTGTGTCATGGGATCAAAAGGCTTATTACTCTTCTGCAGATATTGAATCGTGCTGACAAGAATAGCTCTCATTGTTTTATCCAAATCTTCAAAAGCAAGCTTTCTGATGTAGTCCAGATCAGGAATCGGTCTTCTGGATGGTTCTATATAATCAGCGATATATATGATTTTTTCCAGCGTTGACATGCCCGGTCTTCCGGTTGTATGCCAGGTAATTGCCTGCAAAATATCCTCGTCCTGAACGTCAAACTTCGTTTTTGCGATATACGCACCTATCTTTCCGTGGAGTAAATAGGTATTTTCTGCTTCCAATTCCGTATAGGGAATATTGTTTTTATCGCAGATACGAAGCTTTTTATTCGTATCCATATTTTTGGCGCAATCATGGAGCAGACCGGCAAGCTCTGCCTTTTTTACAAAGTCTGCATTTGACGTGTCCGGATTATACTTCATAGCCAATGCCATTGCTATATAGGCAACACCCAAGGTATGCTGATAGCGTTCCTTGGTCAGATGCTTTTTCAGATATTTCTTAATCTTCTTCATACAAGTGCTCCTGTAAGATATATTCCTGAACCTTTTGAGGCACCAACTCGGAAATGGACTGGTGCAGCCTGACTCTGTTCCTGATATCAGTGGAAGAAACAAAAACCGGCGGAATCTGCAAATACAGGATATCCGCTCCCATTTTTGACAGCTCCTCGCCCTTTTTTCGGATATCATCCATATCATACTCATCACGCACCATACAGATTATGGTTGCCATCGAAAAAATAAGCTCCGGCTCTCTCCATTTTTCAATATGGAACAAAGAATCAGCACCCATAAGAAAATAATACTTCGTGTCAGGATTCTGCTGTGTCAGATATTGCAGAGTTTCATAGGTATAGGTATTCCCCGGTCTTTCCACCTCAATTGTAGACAGTTCAAAATAGGGAATATCTTCAATTGCTCCGGCAACCATCGCCACACGATGCTTATTATCCAACACTTCCTGCTTCATATAGGATTTCCCGCTTGGCATAAAAAGAATCTTGTCCAGCGAAAAAGCCCTGTAGGCCTCCTGTGCCAATGCAATATGACCGTTATGAATCGGGCTGAAGGTTCCTCCCATAATTCCAATCTTCTGCTTCATAGCTGCCTCCATAGAATGTAGTCTTCTTATTTTGGTAATACAATCTTTGGATTTTCCTTAAATGGCTTATATAATACAAACTTCTTACCGATGACATGAACAACCTGTGAACGTGTTCTTTCGGCAACTACGTTCGCAATTTCCTTCGGGTCATCGAGACAATTCTTAAGAACGGCAATCTTTACTAATTCTCTTGTATTAAATACTTCTGCGATTGCATCTATATTTTCCGGTGTTACAGATGATTTACCAATCTGGAAAACCGGATCAAGATTCATAGCAAGTCCCTTTAAATAGGCTCTCTGTTTACTTGTCATATCCTTTTCCTCCGTTACTCTATTTATAATAGTTGAATGCAAGACCATACATACGAACCGTATCGCCTTCCCGAATACCAAGCGCCTCTAATTCCTCAAGAATACCATTGTTTTTCAAGAATTCCTGGAAGAACTTAAAGCCTCTCTCAGACTCAAGGTTCGTATAACCAAGCATTTTCTCAATACGTGGGCCTTCCACAACATAAGTATTTTCCTTGGCATCATACTCAACGGTATATGGCTCATTGCCTGTTACAATCTCTGTATCCGGATTATATTCCGGCTCAAATACGGTTGGAGGCTCATCAATCTCTGCCAGAAGTCCGTTCACATAGTATAACAGCTCCTTTAAGCCTTCACCGGAAACTGCGGAAATCGGGAATACCTTCATTCCCTGAGGCTCGAACTCGTCACGAAGCTTCTGAACAGGATCTGTTCCTGTACCGTCATCAAAAATAGCATCTACTTTATTGGCAGCAATAACCTGCGGACGCTTAGCAATGTCCTCGTTATATGCCTTTAACTCTTTATTAATCGTATAGATATCTTCAATCGGGTCACGACCTTCGGTAGAAGCCGCATCAACCAGATGAATCAATACCTTGGTTCTCTCAATGTGTCTTAAGAACTCATGTCCCAGTCCGACACCTTCGGATGCACCCTCGATTAATCCCGGGATATCCGCAATAACAAATCCCTTATTACCATCCAGATCAACAACTCCCAGATGCGGATTCAGTGTTGTGAAATGATAATTGGCAATCTTAGGTCTTGCATTTGATACACGGGATAACAGGGTTGATTTACCAACATTAGGATAACCAACCAGTCCAACATCCGCGATAACCTTCAATTCAAGGAAAAGATTTAATTCCTTGGCAGGTTGTCCCGGCTGGGCATACTTTGGTGCCTGCATGGTTGAGGTTGCATAGTGCTGATTACCGTTACCGCCACGGCCGCCGGTTAAAATCACCTGTCTGCGATTATCGCCGGACATATCGGCAATAATTTTTCCCGATTCCAGCTCCTTAATAACAGTTCCCTGTGGAATCTTGATAATAATATCTTCACCATTCTTACCACGACAGTTTTTCTTACCGCCGTTTTCACCATCCTGGGCACAATATTTTCTAATATGTCTGAAGTCCGTTAAGGTATTCAGACCTTCATCTACTTCAAAAATAACGCTTCCGCCATGACCACCGTCGCCACCGTCCGGGCCACCATTAGGA
>CAYLWP010000212.1:0-3979 GCA_964387365.1 uncultured Roseburia sp.
CTCCCGAAAATAAAGGTTTAGAAAGAAAAATAAGGTAGTAAATTTGACACTACCAGAAAAGTAAAGAGGGTGTTTTTATGTGAACACACTTTTATCACAGATTTACCATATTTTCTTCAAACTTTATCGTTACAATGTAGCATAGGATATAGTACCGGTCCGGAGGGATAAGGTGATATATCAGACTAAGAAGGAGGAACATGAAGTGATAGAAGTTGTAAATCTGACGAAAAAGTATGGCGACCATGTTGCAGTAGATCATCTGTCTTTTCGTATTGAAAGAGGAATGATTTACGGCTTTTTAGGTCCAAACGGCGCCGGAAAGAGTACTACCATGAACATGATGACGGGGTATATAGCGGCAACAGAAGGTACGGTAAAAATTAATGGCTATGATATCCTGAAGGAGCCGGAGAAGGCAAAAAAATCCATCGGATATCTGCCGGAGATTCCGCCGGTTTATACCGATATGACAGTAATAGAGTATCTGAAGTTCGTTGCGGAGCTGAAAAAGGTTCCCAAGGCAGAGCGTAAGGAACAGATAGAAGACATTATGAAGCAGGCAAGGGTGGATGATGTCAGAGACAGACTGATTAAAAATCTGTCTAAGGGATACAAGCAGAGAGTCGGACTGGCTCAGGCAATGATTGGTTACCCTGAGGTAATTATTCTTGATGAACCCACGGTTGGACTTGATCCGAAGCAGATTATTGAGATTCGTGAACTGATTCGTGAGCTTGCAAAGAAGCACACGGTTATCTTAAGCTCCCATATTTTATCCGAGGTAAGCGCAGTTTGCGACCATATTATGATTATTTCCAAGGGTAAGCTTGTGGCAAGTGATACGCCGGAAAGACTGATGAGTATGATGCAGGGCGGAGCACAGCTGACACTTTGCGTAAAGGGAACGCAGGATGCATTAGAGGCAGTCTTACAGGGATTCCCGCAGGTGGAGAAGTATCACTTTGCGGATGCCAAAGAGGACGGTTGTGTCAGGGCAGTCCTTAGCATAAATGGCGAAGATTTCCGGGAGAAGCTGTTTTACAGCCTGGCAGCTGCCGAAATGCCGATTATGGAATTAAGTGTTGTAGAAAAGTCTCTTGAGGATGTCTTCCTTGAAGTTACCGGAGAGAGTGAAGCTGCGGCTACGCAGGAAGCTTCTGAGCAGGCAGGCTCAGATGAGGAGATAGAAGGGTTAGAGGAGGATAAGAACGATGAGAGCGATATTTAAGAAGGAATTTTCATCTTATTTGCATTCTGTTGTGGGCTTTCTGTTCATGGCAGTCATTATCTTTTTCTTTGCTCTGTATGCAATCGTATATCATATGCTTTCCGGATATCCTTATGTATCCTATACCTTGAATGCAGTGCTTTTCCTGTTTTTGCTGGCTATTCCGATTCTGTCCATGAGAATTCTTGCAGAAGAGAGAAAGCAGAAAACAGACCAGTTAATCCTGACTGCACCGGTATCTGTCGGAAAAATTGTGGTTGGTAAGTTCCTTGCCATGGTTGCTGTTTTTCTGATTCCGGTTGCTCTGATTTGTGTATTCCCGCCATATCTGTTGCAGTTTGGTGAGGTGTCGATGGCAGAGTCCTATGTGGCAATTCTTGCGTTTACCTTATATGGAATTACCTGTATTGCAGTAGGTTTATTTGTGTCAAGTATTACAGAGAGCCAGGTAATTGCAGCGGTGTTGTCCTTTGCCGTTATCTTTATCACCTACATGATTTCGGGAATTCAGAGTATTATTTCGTCAACAGGAAATCTGTTTACAGAGTTTTTGGGCGCATTTGATTTTCTGCAGAGATTTACCGATACAACGGGTGGTGTATTAGACATAACAAGTGTTGTTTATTATCTGAGTGTGACTTTACTTCTCCTGTTTTTAACAACACAGTCCATCCAGAAGAGAAGATACAGTGTGTCTGTGCGTAATCTGTCTATGGGCGCATATAGTTCAATAACAGTTGTTATCACAGTGGCGCTTACCGTAATCGTGAACCTGATTGTATGTAAGCTCCCTGCAAAATATACAAACTTTGACGTAACAAACAATAAGCTGTACACAATTACAGACCAGACCTATGAAATCCTCGAAACTGTGAAAGAGGACATTCAGATACATGTGGTCTGTGCAGAGGATACTGCGGACGAAACAGTGGCGCAGACCTTAAAATGCTACGAGGATGCCTCTCCCTATATCAAGGTAAACTATGTAGATCCGTTGATTAATCCGCAGTTTGCAAGTCAGTATACTTCGAGCGGACTGACACAGAACTCTTTAATCGTGGAAAGTGATAAGAGATTCCGCGTCATTAATTACAGTGACTTATATGAAGCAGAGATTGATTATATGACCTATCAGCAGAATGTAACCGGCTATGATGCAGAGGGACAGCTGACAAGTGCCATTGCTTACTGTATCAGCGAGGATATGCCGACTGTTTATATTATTGCAGGTCATAACGAGTACAGCCTTGATACCGGATTTACCATCGCAATGGAAAAGGAAAATGTTGAGTATGACACCATCAGCCTGATGAATGTGGACGCGATTCCGGAGGATGCGGAATGTATCATTATCCATGCACCGGAAACAGATTTTTCTGCCGATGATGCGGATAAAGTGATTGCTTACCTGAATCAGGGCGGAAAGGCCTTCATTACAACGGAATTTGTTTACGAGGATCTTCCTAACTTTGAAAGAATTTTAGCAGAGTTTGGTATGAACCTGCAGAAGGGTTATGCGGTAGACAACTATACAAGCAATTTCTATCAGACACCGGTTTATATGGTGCCTAATGTAGAAATCGCACCGGAAACAGAAGGACTGACAGATGAGTTTTCTTATGTTCTTGCACCATATGCGCAGGGTATTAACGTGCCGGAGGCAGAGGAAGGCGGAGCAATTACCTATACAAAGCTGCTAAACGGTTCTGAGGGCTCTCTTGTAAAGACTGATATTGATAATTCTGCGACCTTTGAATTTGAAGAAGGCGATATTGAAGGACCGGTTTGTCTTGGCGTAAAAGCGGAAAAGACCTTAGACAGCACAAGCGCGGTTATGTATCTGTTCTCCAGTGCACAGATTTTTACGGATAGTGCCGATTCTGTTGTTTCCGGAAATAACAAAAAGCTCTTTGCCAATATTATGAGTACCGTAGCAGACCATGAGATAAGTGTATCTGTTCCGGTTAAGAGTTATCAGTTAGAGCCTCTGACTGCATCGGCAGCGGATGTGGCATTCTTTGGCGTTCTGTTTTGTGGCGTGCTGCCGTTAGGGCTGATTGCGATTGGTGTTGTCATCTGGATGCAGAGAAGAAAGAGATAGAGGTGAAGGGATGGATAAACAAAAAAAACAATTGTTATTATTACTCCCGGTGCTGATTATCGCAATCGTTGCATTGGTCTTGGTATTACGCATGCCTGAGGAAGAGGAAGCAGAAGATATCACAACCTATACAGTAACAGACCTTGGTGCCGAAAATGTAACCAAGCTTGTCTTTACCAATGAAACAGGAACCTTCACGTTAACTAAGCAGGAAGATACCTGGACCTATGAAGAATTTCCGGATATTGACCTCGATGAGGATGCAGTCAACGCAATGGTAAGTCAGGTGGCGTCTTTGTCATCGGAAAATTGTATTGAAAAGGTTACAGACCTAATCCCATATGGTCTGCGTGAACCGGCGATTACGATTCTGGTATCCGACGGAACAACAAGTGATACCATTCTTGTCGGCGATTATAATGATATCACTGCGACACAGTATATCTGTCTTGAAAGTGATAAGGAAACAATATATACAACAACGATGGAAACAGTTGAGCCTTTTGCATACAGTATTGACAGTGTGATTGCGGCAGAGGAAGAGACGACAGAGGTTGTGGCTGAGTAGGAATATTGCTGTTCAACCACGAATGCACAACAAAAGATGCTAAAATATAAAAAAATAATTATCAGACTATTTACAAGAA
>CAYLWP010000213.1:0-3956 GCA_964387365.1 uncultured Roseburia sp.
AGCAAAGTCAGAGTAAGCTTGGAAATTCACGAGGTGCTTATTTGTAAAAAAAATAAAAAGACAAAATAAAAAAGAAGCCCGTTCCCCAACAGTCTTCTTTTTTATTTTGCCTAATTCCTTTTACACTTTTCTGGAAGTCCCCTATTCGTGTTCCCCTTACACGATTGAATTCCCTTTTACACATTTTAGATGCGTAGACCTAAATCTTAAAACAATCCCCCTCTTTATATTTTCCCCAAAATATAAATTTCACATAAAGTGAAGAGTATAACTTTCCGAGTCCCCCAACTCGGATTGTTATGAAAGAAGCATGAAATACATCTCTAAAAGAACAATGTTCTTTAAAACTATGTAACGTTGTTTCTTGAAATGATTATCACATAGATTTACGCTTATGTCAACTCTTTTTTTGTATTTTTTATCATTATTTTGCATAAAAATGTCGAAGGGAAAAAGTGGAAATTAACAGTTTTGCACAAGAACAATGTTACTGGACTGCTATTGATTTGACAATTAACAAAAACAAGGGTGGAATACACCGATGATTGTGTACAATTCATAAGATTCTCGTAAAAATAGTGGATAATATTGTGTGTCTATACAAAAATATAAAAATTCTATACACAATTATAAGGATAGATATATATGACATCTACAAATTAATAAATATTATATTTTGGAACAAAATATTCATACAATTATTACAGGGAAGAATTTACATTGGATTGTAAAAAACAGTAGAATAAAATATAATAGCATGTAAAGAGAACATGGTTGAAGATAAAAGGGACAAGGGAGGCTTTGCAGTGAACTATCAGGAAATCAAAAGAAACGAGGAAGTACTTGCCTATATCAGAAAAGGAAATGCGAATCTAGGCGTGCTTGGTTTTACTGACCATTCGGAGGCACATACGGCGCTTGTGGCAGAAAGAGCTGCATACATCTTGGAGCAGTTCGGTTATTCCGAGCATGATAAGGAATTAGCAAGAATCGCCGGCTTTATGCATGATATCGGAAATGTGATTAACCGTACACGTCATGCAGAATACGGTGCCATTCTGGCCAATGAAGTCCTGAAAGAGACGGATATGAGTCTTGAGGACAGAATGATTGTGATATCGGCAATCGGTAATCATGATGAATCGACAGGCGGAGCAAAGGACTCGATTTCGGCAGCACTGATTATCGGTGATAAGACGGACGTGCGTAGAAATCGTGTCAGAACAAGAGACAAGTCAGCCTTCGATATTCATGACAGAGTAAATTATGCAGTAATCGACACGACGCTGACTGTCGATATGGAAAAAAGAGTGATTTCACTGGACTTACAGATTGATGAAACGATTTGCAGCATGTACGAATACTTTGATATTTTTCTGGAACGAATGATTATGTGCCGTGGAGCGGCAGAAATCCTAGGAGCAAAGTTCAAGCTGCTGGCAAACGGAAGCAAGATATTATAGGAAAGGTATTATATAAAGGTATTATATGAAGACAAGGAAAAGCCGGATGCATGGTTTCCTGGCCATTGCGTTATTGTGCATTGCCATGACAGGAATGGCAGGATGCGTCACACAGGAGAGTACACAGACAAAAGAGATTCAGGGCGTAGAGGATTTGGAAGGCGCCATTATCGGTGTACAGATAGGTACAACCGGAGATATTTATGTATCAGATTACGAGGGTGATGAAGCAGGAACAAAGGTAGAGCGTTATAATAAGGGCGCGGATGCGATACAGGCATTAAAGCTTGGCAAGATTGACTGTGTTGTTATCGATGAGCAGCCTGCTATCCAATATGTAAAGCAGAACAGTAATATTCGTATCATCGAGGAAGAATTTACTCTGGAGGACTATGCCTTTTGCGTTGCGAAGGAAAATACAGAGCTTTTGGAGCAGATCAATACAGCGCTGGCAAAGCTTCAGGGGAACGGAACCGTTGATGCGATTGTAAAGAATTATATTGGTTCAGAGGAGGAAATCGGAAAGCTTCCTTATGAAAGTAAGGATGTTGACCGCAGTAACGGTACTCTGATTATGGGAACAAATGCGGAGTTTCCGCCCTATGAGTATTATGAAAATAATGAAATTACCGGTATTGATGTTGATATTATGCGTGCAATCAGCGATGAACTCGGCATGGGATTACAGATAGAGGATATGGCGTTTGATTCGATTATTGCCGCTGTTTCTTCCGGTAAGGTCAATGTCGGTGCTTCGGGATTTACGGTAACGGAAGAGCGAAAAAAGAATATTAACTTTTCTGATTCCTACACTACCTCGAAGCAGGTCATTATTGTAAGTGACGGCAGCAGTGCAGCAACAGCAAGCCTGTCGGAGAAGCTGTATGATAACTTTGTAAAGGATAATCGTTATCTCTATATTGTAAAAGGTCTGGGCAATACCTTAGTGATTACGGTTTTTGCGGTAATCATCGGTATTGTATTAGGTTTCCTGATTGCAATTGTAAGAACAAGTCATGACAGAAATGGCGGCTTAGGCATATTAAATGCGATTTGCAAGCTATATCTGACGGTTATGCGTGGTACACCGGTCATGATTCAGCTCCTGATTATTTACTATGTAATTCTGGCTACGGTTACGAATAAGATTCTGGTCGCGGCGATTGCGTTTGGTCTTAACTCTGCGGCATACGTTGCGGAGATAGTCCGTTCCGGCATTATGTCCGTGGACGTAGGACAGTTTGAGGCGGGAAGAAGCCTTGGCTTGAATTATCGCAGGACGATGCAGTTTATTATTATTCCGCAGGCGGTAAAGAATATCTTACCGGCGCTGCTCAACGAATTTATCAGCTTATTAAAGGAAACTTCTATCAGTGGCTATATCGGTCTGATGGACTTAACAAAGGGTGGAGATATTATCAGAAGTAACACCTATGAGGCATTTCTGCCATTGATTGCCGTAGCGATTATCTACCTTATTTTAGTAATGCTGTTAAGCTTTGGTACGAATAAGCTGGAAAGGAAGTTAAGAAATAATGAGCGATAATATCATTCTTGAAGTGAAAAAACTTCACAAAACCTATGCTAAGCAGGAAGTATTAAAGGGAATCAGCACGACCATTCAAAGGGGTGATGTGATTGCGATAATCGGACCTTCAGGCTGTGGTAAGTCTACTTTTTTACGTTCCCTGAACCTGTTGGAGATTCCGACAGCCGGACAGATTCTGTTCGAAGGAACAGACCTGACAGACAAGAAGGTAGACATCAATCAGGTGCGTGAAAAGATTGGTATGGTTTTCCAGCAGTTTAATCTGTTTCCGAATATGACAATCCGTGAGAACATCATGCTGGCACCGGCAAAGCTTAAGCTGATGTCAAAAGAGGAGGCAGGAAAAAAGGCAGAAAGTCTGCTTGCAAGAATCGGTCTTGCAGACAAGGCAGCGGCCTATCCGGATCAGCTCTCCGGAGGCCAGAAGCAGCGAGTTGCCATTGTCCGTTCTCTTGCAATGAATCCGGATATTATTTTATTTGATGAGCCGACCTCCGCACTGGACCCGGAAATGGTAGGCGAGGTATTACAGCTTATGAAGGAGCTTGCTCAGGAAGGAATGACTATGGTTGTTGTTACCCATGAGATGGGCTTTGCAAGAGAAGTTGCCAACCGTGTCATGTTTATTAATGAAGGTGTGATTGCAGAAGAAGGAACACCGCAGGACATCTTCGGAGCACCAAAGAGTCAGCGTCTGCAGGAGTTTTTATCGAAGGTGTTGTAGGCAATCAATTTTTTACATAGATTTTACACAAAATCAGTAATATTTTTTACACAAAACTGATATTATATCGTATAATTAGGTTGAATGCGATTTAATATGAGTATAAGTGAACGGTTTTGGAAACCGTAAGATCAAAGGAGACCTATTATGAATTTTTTTGATTTGTTGTCCATGGTAGGTGGACTGGCACTGTTCCTGTTCGGAATGCATGTTTTGAGTG
>CAYLWP010000214.1:0-3916 GCA_964387365.1 uncultured Roseburia sp.
CAAGTGCGCCAAGCGGCACAACAACAACCCACATCGTAATCGCATCGCAAATCATGCCAAACTTCGTATCACCACCGGCACAGAAGATACCGGCAATAACCGTACCATTTACCGCCTTCCCAATCATATAGTAGGAACAGGTACAGAGCATAAATTGTAAGTAGTCCTGTGCCTGTGGCGACAGATTCGTAGCTAACTTCATAATGAGCGGACTTCCAGTTAAGATAATCAGACCGGAAATGGCACCTGCAGCAATGGTAACGCGGCAAAGCTTGTCTCCGTATTGCCTTGCAAGGTTAAGATTACCTCTGCCAAGCTCATTTCCTACAATAATTCCGCTGCCTGAGCCAATGCCAAAGCATACACATGCAATCACGTTTTTTACGATATTGGCAATCGAATTGGCAGCAACAGCGTCATTTCCCATGTGTCCCATAATAACTGAAAACATGGTAAAGCCACATCCCCACAGCAGTTCGTTTGCCATAACGGGCGCTGTATAGTGAAAGAAATCCTTCTGTAATGTCTTTTGCGGATGAAGAAGATACTTAAAACAGATACGCACCTCCCCTTTTTTGCGGTTCTCCAATAAAACAAGAAACAATTCCACAATTCTTGCCAGCACAGTTGCATATGCGGCACCCGCAATTTCCAGCTTCGGGAAGCCGAATAAACCAAAAATCAAAACGGCATTCAATACCAGATTCAAAACAACGGCAACCGAACCATAAATCGTACTGCGAACAATTCTTCCGCTGTTTTTCATCACGCACAGATAAATCTGTGAAATCCCGATACAGAGATAAGACCAGCTTACAATTCGCAAATAGGGAATTCCAAGCATAATCAAATCTGTTTCATTTGTTAAAATCCGCATCAGAAGCTGAGGACACAGGTTCGCTGCCAGAAAGAAAATAAAGGAAATTCCTGCCGACAACCTGATTGCAATTGCTAACACATGTTCTACGGACTTTTTATCATTTTTCCCCCAGTATTGCGCTGCAAGAATCGTTGTTCCTATTGTCAATGCCATAGTAAACAGACTCAACACAAACTGAACCTGTGTTGCAAGTGATATCGCAGACAGTGAGCTTTGATTCAGCATTCCAAGCATTAAGGCATCGGAAGCACTGACTAAAGCGGACATCAGATTCTGCAGGGCGATTGGAAGCACCAATGCAAACAGCTGTTTATAAAAATGTTTCTTTTCTGCACTCATATTTTTCTCCGGTAATTATGTAAAAACGCAAGCATTATCATGTCATTCTGCTTGCCTCTAAATGATTTGCACGATACAATAATAGTATTAATTCTTGTACTTTTATATCACTTTTGTAGTTATTTTTTATAAAAATCGTATTTTAAGGAGTTTTTTCATGATTGATATTGATGTTATGCAGGATGCATCGGAAATTGTTCATTACGACACTGTGGGAACACCGCTGTATATCCGAAAAGGTATCTTATCCCAATATCCCGATATGCGCGCACTTTGTCACTGGCACGAGGATATTGAGTTGATTTATATCATACATGGGGAAATGAATTATGATGTGAACGGAAAGACGGTTCTGTTAAAAGAACATGACAGTATCGTGATAAACTCGCGTCAGATGCATTATGGCTATTCGAATAATAGACAGGAATGCATATTTATCTGTATTCTGTTTCATCCGGATTTGCTTAAATGCAATCAAAGGTTGTATCAGGAGTATGTCCTTTCCATGATAGAAAATGATGCGATAGAATATCTGTATTTTGAAAAAAATGAAAAGGTTGGAGAAATACTGCAGAATATATACCGCATAAAAGAAAAAAATACTTTCGGATACGAAATTCAGGCGTTGGGATTACTTTACTTATTATGGTTTTCCTGCCTGCAGGACCGTCAATCTACGCTAACCTCTCAACAGGAAATTGTGGATTCTGATATTACATTGCAAAAGAAAATGGTTTCCTTTATTCATCAACATTATGCAGAAGCATTATCCTTAGAGGACATTGCTTCTGCCGGAAATATCAGCCGCAGTAAATGCTGTATTATCTTCAAAAAATATTTACAGCAGTCACCGGTTGATTTTCTGAATGCTTATAGACTGGAAGTAAGCAGGAATCTGCTGAAGGACACCGCTTATAGTATTACACTGATTGCTGTTTCCTGTGGCTTTAACCATTTAAGCTACTTCTCTAAAATGTTTGCAGATAAGTACGGGTGTACGCCTCGCGAATACCGAAAACATCCTAATTAGTCGATTCCGGGGAATCTACAAGCTTTTTTCTCAAAAAAGAGATAATAAACGGAACGCTGATTAAACCTGTTGCTATATCAGCAATCGGTTGGGATATCTGAATTCCGGTTATTCCCCAAAGCTGAGTTGTAATAATCAGTGTTGGGATAAAGGTAAGTCCCGATCTTAACAGAGATAAAAAGGATGACAATCCCGCCATTCGCGCACTTTGATAAAGCATGTTGATAGGAACTGACAATGGTAATCCCAATACACCGAAGCATGCACACCTTAATGCAAAGGTTCCTATTTCTACTACTGCCTCACTCTTTTGAAACATATAAACAATCTTTTCTGCAAAGATATAACCCGGTATCGCTAAGCAGCCAATCAGGCAAGCGCCGATTAGCATGGTAACAAGCAACCCTTTTTTCACACGAGAATACTTCTTTGCCTGATAATTGAATGCCGCTACCGGTTGGAAGCCTTGACCAACGCCTAATCCTACACACATTACAAATGCACTGAAACGGTTTACAACACTCATTGCTGCAATCGCAGCATCTCCGTATGGTCTTGTCAGATTATTTAAGAGTCCGCTGGAGATAGAGCTCAATCCTTGTCTGATAAGGGCCGGGAATCCCACCTTACAGATACTCATATAGACTGACCATTTTCTACTGACAAATCGCAAACAAATCTTGCTCTGAGCCATCTTTTTATAAAAATGCATAAGAATCAAAAAGCTGATAAACTGTGATAATGCTGTCGCAATTCCGGCTCCAAACACTCCGAGTGGTATAAGCTTAATTAGTATGTAATCGCCCGCAATGTTAATAATACCGCCTGTTACCAGACCTATCATGGCATAAAATGCTTTTCCCTCGTAACGAAGATTGTTATTTAACACAAAGGAGCAGACAACTACCGGACACATAATCAAAACGCAGAAGCCATACTGCTTAGCATACGGCAATATTGTTTCGGTACTTCCCAATAATCGCATAAACGGTGTCAAAAAAATCAATCCAAATATCATCAAAGCAACACCTAATACAGCACCGGTAAAAAAACCGGTAGATACATACTCAGAAGCTTCATCCGTATTTTTGTCCGCCAGTGCCTTGGAAACCAGAGAACCGGAACCCTGACCAAGCATAAATGCAATTGCCTGAATAATCGCCTGCAGTGTGAAAAGAATACCGGTTGCAGCCTGCTGGCTTTCCCCCAGCGTACCTACAAAATAAGTATCTACCATATTATATATATTGGTCACCAACATGGAAATCGTTGTCGGTATACCCAATGAAACTATTAATTTGGCCAAAGGAGCTTTGGTCATTTTATCGTAATATGCCTGTGCTTCTGTCATAAAACTGCGCCATCCTTTTTCTTTATCGTATTATGTAACAAACGAATACTATTTTATGACTTACCATCACATTCGTCAAGGCTTAATCACCTTACAACCCGCACCTCAAAGGCTACAGTCTGCGGCGGAATGCTTGCTGTCATAAAGGTTGCATGCCGTACTCTCACCCGCAGCCCGGGAACAAGATTAGAAAAATCCATTGGTCTGCCTGCGCTATTCAATATCCGTGCATCATTAGGTACATTAAATTGGATAACAGACGAGCGATTTCCATCACTTACCAAGATAAAGCTTCTGTTTCTTCTATTCACATCCA
>CAYLWP010000215.1:0-3853 GCA_964387365.1 uncultured Roseburia sp.
GTTTTATATAATAACAAAGAGTCCGTCACTTGTCAAGTTTCGAACTCTTTTTCACACATTTTTGAACTTTTTTCTATCAAAGTAATTCGTATTGTACTTACAATTACAGATTCTTAGACTTTTCTACACAAGCCCCGATTGCATCGATTACTGCCGCACGGAAGCCCTTTTCCTCTAATACCCTGACTGCTTCAATTGTGGTTCCGCCCGGTGAACAAACCATATCCTTCAGGTCTGCCGGATGCTTTCCTGTCTCCAATACCATCTTGGCACTTCCGAGAACTGACTGTGCCGCAAATTCATATGCCTGCGCTCTTGGCATACCTGCAAGAACTGCCGCATCTGCCATCGCTTCGATAAACATGAAAACATAGGCCGGTGAGCTTCCGCTGACGCCAACAACCGCATCCATCAGACGCTCTGAAACAACGCTTGCCTTACCAAAGCTGTTCATGATATCGAGTGCAAGTGTTTCATCCTCTTTTGTTGCAGAGGTATTTAAGCAGATAGCTGTACAGCCTTCCCCTACAAAGGCCGGTGTATTCGGCATACAGCGAACCAGACGAATCTGCTTTGCAAAGCCTTCCTCAATCCATGCGATGCTCTTACCTGCAACAATGGAAATAATCAGCTTATCCATTGTCATCTCATCCCTGATTTCCTCAATTACTTCCGGTAAAAAGATTGGCTTTACCGCAAAAACAACCACATCCGCATTTTTTACCACTACTTTATTATCTGCATAGGTTGTAATTCCGAATTTTTCCTTTGCAGTATCTGCTGTTGCCTGAAGCTTATCAGAGCCGATAATATCTGCCTTTGTGTACAGTCCCTTTCCTAAAATACCGCCAATCATTGCAGTTGCCATGTTTCCCAAACCGATAAAACCTATTTTCATATGTATCTCTCCTTTTTTGTCTATCTTGCGTTATTTCTTTGTCTTGCTGCCTCGTACATCAGAATCGATGTTGCAATTGCCGCATTGAGTGACTCAACCTGTCCCTGCATCGGTATCTTAATATACTGCGATGCACTGTCAGCTGTTTCCTTCCTTAAGCCATTACCCTCATTGCCAATCAAAAATGCAGTTCCCTTCTGATAATCCGGCTCATCATAGCAGACACTGTCACTTAAGTGTGCCGCATATACGGCGATACCTTTCTTTTTCAGCTCTGCAATGCTTTCCTGAATATCATCGGTATAAATATAGGGCACCCGGTAAACAGAGCCCATCGTTGCACGGATTACCTTCGGATTGAACAGGTCTGCTGTTTCCTTTGTCATAATGACGCCGTCAATTCCTGCACCCTCTCCGGCACGGAAAATGGTCCCCAGATTCCCCGGATCCTGTATATTCTCCAAAATAACCAAAAGCGGATCAGGCTTTGTAAGCAGCTGCTCCATCTCGTAATGCGGGCACGTTAAAACACTTAAGATTCCCTGTGGGGTCTTGGTATCAGAGATTTTCCTGAATACCTCATCAGAAACCACCTCATACTCATGCTCCCTTAGCTGTTCACGGAAGCTGCATTTTGCAAGAAAGGATTCCGAAACATAGACTTCCTTAATCCAGCTTTGGGGCGCCTCAATAAACATTCTGGGGCCTTCTACCTGGAAAACATTCTCTTCCCTTCTAAGCTTTGCCTTCTGCCCTAACGCAACAATTCTTTTTATCCTGTTATTTGCTGTGCTTGTAATCATTTGTATGCCCTTCCCGTACTATTACTTTTTCCTTTTGAGAAGCTTTTCAGCAACATCGTTTTTTGCCATAATCATAAGATGCTCTTTCTCATTAATCACATAGTCAGCAGACGGAAGCATCGTCATTTCCTCATCGCCCTGCATCCTTGCTCCAAGAATGGTAATCTTATGTTTTGCAGCAATATTTGACTCTCTGATACTCTTCCCAACCCATTCCGGCAGGGGATTGATCTCATACACGCCAATATCGCCCGGCAGATTAAAATAATCAAAGATGTTATCAAGACTATACCGCTCTGCCCACTTCTTTGCAATATCTTTTTCAGGATAAATTACTTCATCGGCACCATTTCGCAGTAAAAATTTTGCCTGAATATCCCTGGTTGCCTTACTGACCACACGCTTTGCTCCAAGCTCTTTTACCAGACTGGTAATTTCAAGACTGCTTTGGAAATTCGTTCCGATACAGATAAAAACCACATCAAAATTGCGGATTCCCAGACTTTTTAATACCTCCTCCTTCGTACAGTCACCCACTCTGGTGCTTGTTGCATGCGATACCATATCCTCTATTTTTTCTTCACTGATATCCACTATCATAACATCATGCCCATTTTCCAGAAAATCCTTCGCCAGATGATGTCCGAAACGTCCCAAACCTATAATTAAAATCGATTTCATACTTTTCTCTCCTTAACCAACAATAATCTTTTCCTGCGGCAATCTCACGGAATCTGTCGTACTCTTCTGCGCAAATACAAACGAAAAGGACAGACTGCCCAATCGTCCGCAATACATTAGTATAATAAGCAGAATTCTTGAAATCGAATTCAAATCTCTTGTAATTCCTGTTGTCATGCCAACGGTATTGATTGCCGACAGCACTTCAAACATCACATCGGTAAAGGAAAACGGCTGCATTGCCATAATGGCAAGCGCTACAGCCATGGAAAGCGTCAGGTTAATCATAAAGACCGCATTGGCTTTCTTAACCACATCTGACGTGAGCCGTCTGCCAAACAGGTTAATATCCTCACGATTCCGAATCATGGCAACGGCATAGCACAACAGCACCACTACGGTTGTGGTCTTTGCACCGCCTGCGGTTGAACCGGGGCTTCCGCCGATAAACATCAGAATCATGGAAAGCACCTTGCTCGCTTCCGTCAGCGCCGCCGTATCGACCGTATTAAATCCTGCCGTTCTTGGTGTTACCGAGCTGAATGCCGCGCCCAGAATCCTTTCCCGCAGTGTCATGCCTTCAAATACATTGTTATGCTCAAAAATCAGAAAAAGTATCGTTGTAATTACTGTCATTGCAATGGTTGTAGTCAGAACAATCTTCGTATGCAGCATATATTCCTTCACATGCCACTTATGCCTGTGAATATCGTCCCAGACAATAAATCCGATACCTCCGATTAATATGAGCGACATCACCACAACATTGACGATTATGTCATCTTCATAGTTGACCAGCGAAGAATACGCCCCCTCAATACCCATCAGGTCAAATCCTGCATTACAGAACGCCGATATGGAATGGAATACGGAGAAATAGATTCCTCTTCCTACACCAAATCGCGGGATAAATCTCGTTGCAAGCAGTATTGCACCAATTCCTTCTATCAGAAAGGTTCCCTGAACAATCTTCCTTACAAGCTTCACTACACCTGCAATTTCAAATGTATTGACACTTTCATGAATCGATTCTCTTTCGTGCAAGCCTATTTTTTTCTTTAGCAAAACAGATATGTACACACCTATTGTCATAAAGCCAAGACCGCCCAGCTGTATCATGCTGATAATAACAATCTGACCAAAGGTTGTCCAATTCTGATAGGTGTCTGCTACAATCAGACCTGTCACGCAGATTGCTGAGGTTGCCGTAAACAACGAATCCAAAAAGTTTACTTCACCGGTTTGGGTTGCTATCGGCGTTGTCAGCAAAACTGCACCGGTTAAAATAATTAAGGCAAAACCCAGCGCAATGACTCGTGTCGTAGACAACTTTGTTTTGTTCTTTTTCATACTTCCTCCCTGATTATGTGCTCCTATCAGGGAATACTGTATTTCTTTTCCCGGATAGTATAACACTATCCGGGACAGGAAATTCAGTGTTCGCTGCGAGGAGCTCGTACTCGGGGAGGAA
>CAYLWP010000216.1:0-3829 GCA_964387365.1 uncultured Roseburia sp.
ATGTAGAGGACTTTGATGCCAGACTGTTTGAAAAGCAGAAAACGCATGAGGATTATCTCTTTGTGCGACTTGGTGAAGGAACTGTTCCGTCCCAGTGTACCATCGGCTTCAGAGCGCAGGAGTACAGAGAGGTCGATGACCCGCTGATGGACTATCCGGAAAAGCTGCATGAGAAATATTATTACATAGAGGATATGCCGGTGATGCTGGAGCTGACCAATACCAATGCAGTCGGTTTCCTTGGTGACAGAACGCATCTGTATCAGATGACTAAGAATCTGATTCTGCAGTTTTGTATTGAGCACTACTATCAGGATGTGAAGCTGCATCTTCTGATGGGAAGAGAGGATAAGCAGTACTTTGAATGGGCAAGATGGTTCCGTAACTTCCGCGAGGATAACGGAATGCGTAACTTCGTCTATGATGAGGACAGCAGCAAGACCATGCTGGAATACCTGTATGCACAGCTCTCTGAGCGTGAGAAGATGAAGGAAAGTGATATCAAAGAGCTTCCGACCAATATCGTGTTTGTCTATCGTTCCGAGCTGTTGGGAGAGCATCCTGTCAGCAATTATCTGGAGCGTGCAAATCGGCTTGGCTTTGTTTTCCTGTTTTTCGAGGAATATGCAGAGAAGATAAATCCGTTCTGCAGTAAGCGCATCTTTTTAAGCACGGACTCGTATACAGGCTATGTGCAGGATATCATGGACGGGGAACAGATACAGCACTTCAAGTATACGCGTGTGCCGATAGAAAAGGCAGCACAGGCAGCGCTGAAGATGGCATGTGTCTATGTGGACGAGGTCAGTCTGGAGGCAAGCCTGACCAAGAATATTACGATGTATCAGATGCTTGGCATCATGAATGTATACGACCTTGACCTGACGCAGAGATGGAATCATTCGAAAATATACGAAACCATGGCGGCACCGCTTGGCGTAAAGAGCGGTGATGAGATTGTCTATCTTGACCTGCATGAAAAATATCACGGACCGCACGGACTGGTTGCCGGAACAACAGGCTCCGGTAAGAGTGAGATTCTGCAGACCTATATTTTGTCCATGGCTACGCTGTTTCACCCGTATGAGGTCGGATTTATCATTATCGACTTCAAGGGCGGCGGTATGGTGAACCAGTTCAGAAATCTGCCGCACTTAAACGGTGCGATTACCAATATTGACGGCAAGGAAATTGACCGTTCGCTGTCCTCTATCAAGGCAGAGCTCCGCAAGCGTCAGAGGCTCTTTGCCGAGTATGACGTGAACCATATCAACGATTACATCAGACTCTACAAGCAGGGCAAGACACAGCAGCCGCTGCCTCATCTGATTTTAATTGTAGATGAGTTTGCAGAGCTTAAGAGCGAACAGCCGGAATTTATGAAGGAGTTAATCAGTGCCGCACGAATCGGACGAAGCCTCGGCGTGCATCTGATTCTGGCAACACAGAAGCCTTCCGGTGTCGTAAATGACCAAATCTGGAGTAACTCCAAGTTCAAGCTCTGTCTTAAGGTACAGAATCAGAACGACAGTAACGAAGTTATTAAATCACCGCTAGCAGCGGAAATCAGAGAAGCCGGTCGAGCCTACCTGCAGGTCGGCAATAACGAAATCTTCCAGCTCTTCCAGTCTGCGTACAGTGGCGCACCCGTGCCAAACGGTGCCATGGGCGAAACAAAGCGTTTCCGCATATCAAAGGTAGAGCTCAGCGGAAGAAGACAGGTCATCTTTGAACAGAAGCCAACCGAAAATAAGGGCGGCGAAACACAGCTTGACGCCATCGTGGATTATGTGGAAGAATACTGCAGACAGAACCGCATCGAGCGCCTGCCGGACATCTGCCTGCCACCGCTTCCGGAGGTTATCCCGTATACCACAGAGGGCTATGAAAACAATAGTACGGATATCTGCGTACCGGTGGGAATGTATGATGATCCGGAACAGCAGTATCAGGGCGTGATGGATGTTAACTTCTCGCAGGGGCATGTATTTATTATTGGCTCATCCCAGATGGGTAAGACAAACCTGTTGCAGAATATGATTAGAGGAATTTCGGAGAGGTATTCGTCAAGCCGTGTAAATATTTACGTTTTGGACTTCGCCTCCATGATTATGAAGAAGTTTTCAGCGTTACGACATGTGGGCGGTGTAGTTTCCATATCAGAATCAGACAAGATGAAGAAATTTATCGAGATGATGATGGAAGAGATGGAGTATAGAAGAAATAAGCTTTCTGAAATCGGACTGAGCTCATTTTCTGCATATCTCGAAGCAGGAGAGGAAGAGCTTCCACAGATAATAATTATGCTTGATAACATGACAGGATTCAAAGAGAATTATAATATCTATGAAAATGAAATGCTAAGAATCGCACAGGACGGAGTAGCACTGGGGATTAGTCTGGTTCTGACGGCGCAGCAGGTGGGAAGTATAGGATATAAATTTATACCATATCTTTCACAGAGAATAGCGGTTTATTCTAATAATGCAACGGAATATAATGCTATTTTTTCACACTGTAAAATACAGCCGGATGCAGTACCGGGAAGATGCATTTTTAACAAGGACAAAGAGAACTTTGAAGGGCAGACTTATCTGGCTTTCCCTGCTGAAAAGGAAGTAGAACGTGTAAACGAAATCAAGACATTTGTTGATGAGATAAATAGCAAGGATAAGGGAACCGGAGCAAGAAGAATCCCTGTAATGCCGGAGGTAGTGACCAAGGAAGTTCTAAAAGAGTACATGTCAGGAGAAAGAACGGCATATGCAGTACCTCTGGGAATCAATTATAATACAATGGAAGCAGATGAAATAAACCTGACAGCCTGTCCGATTATGGGATTAACAGGAGAACGTGAAAAGGGCAGGTTAAGCTATATCAGATACATGCTGAATGAATTGTTGTATTATCAGGAGCAGGAACGTTCACACCTTGTAATCCTTGACGATGAAGAGGGAACGTTAAAATCATACAGAGGAAAAACAGAATATTATAAAACAACAAAAGAGGCAATTGATTTAGTCTTTAAACAGTTACGACATGAGTTAAACATCAGAATTCAGCTGGAGAAGGAAGAAAAAGAAATCGACAGACCTCTGGAATGTATAATCATCAATTCAGAACCGGCATATGAAATCATAAACAGTCAGCCTGAATTAGTGGAATTATGTGAAAAGATAGCCACAGATTATAAGAACCTAAAGGTTACACTTATCTTATCGGATATTCCAAATGAACCTTTAGAAACAAAAAGTACATCATTATCCAAGATATTAAGATATAATAAGAACCTGTTGATTTTCAGAAGCCTTGCTGAACAGAAGGTAACGGAAATATCACCGCAGAATCGACAAAGCTATCAGGGAGCGACACAGACAGGAGATGTATTCTGCAGTTTTGGAACTTATTTCGCAAAGCTTAAGACACCAAATATCGGATAGTATGTAGAGTATTACCTTTTAGTATACTAAGAAGCAGTATATAGAGAGCGTAATAGGAGGCAGAAATGTAATAAGAAGTTAAGGAGGAACAAAGATGAACATTATTACAAATGCGACAGAAGTAGAAAAGCTGGCATCAGCGGGATTGGACACATTCGAGAGAATGACCGTAAATGTGAATGACATCGGAACCAATATCGCAGCAGCAGAAACAGTATCTGAAGAATTAAGAACAGAGGCAGGCGAGGTTGACGTATTACTGTCAGACATCGAAGCAATGATTAATTTGCTGAAGGACGGCTCATGGTCAGGTAACTATGAGGAGAAATTTACCCAGACACTGACAGGACTTCGTTCAGAAATGGAACAGATTCCAACTTATGTACGTT
>CAYLWP010000217.1:0-3825 GCA_964387365.1 uncultured Roseburia sp.
GCATTAACTGCAGGTAGTGCGTTCCTTATGTGGATTGGTGAACGAATTACGGAAAGAGGTGTTGGAAACGGTATTTCAATCGTACTCGTAATCAACATCATCTCCCGTATGCCGGACGATTTTAACAGCTTGTACGAACAGTTTGTTGTGGGTAAATCTATCCCGTTAGCTGTTGTAGCATGTATTGTTATTATCGCAATTATTCTGGCAATGATCGTGTTCGTTGTTGTTTTAAACGGCGGTGTGCGAAAAATTCCGGTTCAGTATGCCAAGAAAATTCAGGGGAACAAGATGGTAGGAGGTCAGTCAACATTCCTTCCATTAAAGGTTAATACAGCAGGTGTAATTCCAATCATCTTCGCATCTTCATTGATGCAGTTCCCAATTGTTATTTCTACATTGGTAGGATATCAGGGTACCGGTGTTTGGGGTGAGGTACTTAAAGGATTAAACCAGGATAACTGGTGTAAGCCTGACCAATTGATTTATTCAATCGGCTTAGTGGTATACATCTTACTAACAGTATTCTTTGCATATTTCTATACGTCATTAACATTTAATCCGTTGGAAATTGCAAATAATATGAAGAAGCAGGGTGGATTTATTCCTGGTATTCGTCCGGGAAAGCCAACCAGCGACTATCTTGCAAAGGTATTAGATTCCATTATCTTTATTGGTGCCGTTGGACTTATCATTGTTGCAGCTGTACCGTTCTTCTTTAACGGAGTATTTGGTGCACAGGTTTCCTTCGGCGGAACAAGTTTAATCATTATTGTAAGCGTAGTGTTAGAGACAATGAAACAGATTGAGTCTCAGATGTTAGTACGTAACTATAAAGGTTTTTTGAATGATTAATCATATTCATGGAAACAGGAGCAAAGCATAAAGCTTTGCTCCCGGTACAGTGAATATTAAGTATCTGATACTTAATATTCGTTGTACTGTCCATGGGTAGATTAGCATTTTTTATTTTAAAACAGATAAGATTATTGTATGATTATAGTAGTATGTGTTTTAAAGTAAAATGTATACGGAAAAAGAGAACGATTTACTAGGAGGAAAAACGATGAAGATTATTATGTTAGGTGCTCCGGGAGCAGGAAAAGGTACACAGGCTAAAATGATTGCTGAGAAATTTGCAATTCCACACATCTCAACCGGAGATATTTTTCGTGCAAATATAAAGAATGGTACAGAGCTTGGAATGGAAGCTAAAAAGTATATGGATCAGGGATTATTAGTTCCGGATGAGCTTACTGTAAAGATATTGCTTGACAGAGTAGCTCAGGAAGACTGCAAGAACGGATATGTTCTTGACGGTTTCCCAAGAACCATTCCGCAGGCAGAGGTTCTTGATAAGGCCTTAACAGAGCTTGGTGATCAGATTGATTATGCAATCAACGTTGATGTTCCGGATGAGGATATCGTAAAGAGAATGTCAGGCAGACGAGCTTGTGTTACATGTGGCGCAACTTATCATTTAGTACATATTCCACCTAAAAAAGAAGGAGTATGTGATACCTGTAATTCCGAATTGATACTCAGAGATGATGATAAGCCTGAAACAGTAAAGAACAGATTGGACGTTTATCATCAGCAGACACAGCCTCTGATTGATTTCTATACAGAGAAGGGTGTTCTTGAATCTGTTGACGGAACGGTTGACATGAAGGATGTATTTGCAACAATCGTTGCAATTTTAGAAAAGTAAGCCGGATTAGAAGCAGATATTATATTAAATTAAGATGGAATTCTAATTGCATGTTTATGTCTAATGGAGGTTTAGAATGGCTGTTACAATTAAGTCAGAGAGAGAAATCGATTTGATGCGTAAGTCATGTCAGATACTGGCAAAGGTGCATGATGAGCTTGGTCAGGCAATAGAGCCCGGAATGTCTACTCTCGATATCGACAGACTGGGTGAAAAGTTGATTCGCGGTTATGGATGTATACCGAATTTCCTTAATTACAATGGTTATCCTGCATCTGTCTGTGTATCCGTGAATGATGAGGTAGTACATGGTATTCCAAGAGCGGACAGAATCCTTCAGGAAGGTGATATTGTCAGCCTTGATGCCGGATTGATTTATCAGGGATATCATTCAGATGCTGCAAGAACCTATGGTGTAGGAAGGATTAGTCCTGAGGCTCAGAAGTTGATAGATGAAACGAAAAACAGTTTCTTTGAAGGAATAAAGAAGGCAAAGGCCGGTAATCATTTACATGATATTTCCAATGCAATCGATGCATATATTTCAAAGTTTGGATACGGCATTGTTCGTGACCTTGTAGGACATGGAATCGGAACCGCACTGCATGAGGATCCGCAGATTCCTAATTTCGCACAGAGACGAAAAGGTATTAAGCTCCAGGCTGGCATGACATTAGCAATTGAACCAATGATTAATATGGGAAGATGTGATGTTGAGTGGCTTGATGATGACTGGACTGTTGTATCAGAGGATGGTTCCTTATCAGCACATTACGAGAATACAGTTCTGATTACAGATGGTGAACCGGAAATATTGACTCTGCTGTAGATGAAAGGTATGGTGTTATATGACAGGATACTTAGCATATTCTCTTGCAGGGCATGATAAAGGTAAAATATATTTTATTATAAAAGAAGAAACGGATTGTGTGTGGTTGGCAGATGGAAAAGACAGACCACTGGAAAATCCGAAAAAGAAAAATAAAAAGCACATACAAATAATAAAGAAAGAGTTATCCGGTGCGATTGCAGGAGAGCAGTTAAAGAGTGGTTGCGAACCACAATCGATAACGAATGAAACAATTAAGAGAACGATAAAATTATTTAACAAAGACATTCAGGAGGTAAAATAATGTCAAAATCTGATGTAATCGAAATCGAAGGAACTGTAGTTGAAAAGCTTCCGAATACCATGTTTCAGGTAGAGCTTGAGAATGGTCATAAGGTACTCGCCCATATCAGTGGAAAGTTAAGACAGAATTTCATTCGTATCTTACCGGGCGATAAAGTAACATTAGAATTATCCCCATATGATTTATCAAAAGGAAGAATCATTTGGAGAGATAAATAAATTAATTAAGTTTAGGGCTTGCAATTGGTGTAATTGCATGCTATAATGTAAAACGGTCTTTTTGAAAGGAGGGTTTAACATGAAAGTTAGATCATCAGTAAAACCTATTTGCGAAAAATGCAAGATTATCAAGAGAAAAGGAAAGATCAGAGTAATCTGTGAGAATCCTAAACACAAGCAGGTACAGGGTTAATTTATAATCGTGTGCTATTAAGATGTGCGGCTGAAGTGAGTATTCTTATATATCGTCAGATATCCGTCAAAGGAATGCTTACTATGAAATATATGACAGAAAGAACATAGTCTGTCGTGTGTTTACTTCTTGATACCGAGAAAAGTTTCGCAGGAAACGGGCAGGAAAAATAAGACTACCTGCCAACATCTGGTTGACCAGATGCCGATGTAGTATCGGACAAATCGGATTTTTATCCGATTGGGTATGTATGAATACCCCAATCAATTAGTTTACTATTAATAATGTAATAAGAGATAATCTTGTTACAAGCAAAATGGAGGAATTTTAACATGGCTCGTATTGCTGGTGTTGACTTACCAAGAGAAAAACGTGTAGAAATCGGATTAACTTATATCTACGGAATCGGTAGAGTAAGCTCCGGAAAGATCTTAGCACAGGCAGGCGTAAATCCTGATATTCGTGTTAGAGACTTAACAGATGATGATGTTAAGGCAATTAGTGCTGTTATCGACGAAGGATACCTTGTAGAAGGTGATCTTAGAAGAGAAATCGCTCTTAACATTAAGA
>CAYLWP010000218.1:0-3807 GCA_964387365.1 uncultured Roseburia sp.
TATATTCGTTCTTTATGAAATCGAGTGCCGTTTTCTCATTTTTTGAACCAAAATCGTGTTTAAAAAAAGAGTAAAATCCATTTCATAAGCCAGGGGTTGATATAACTTTCTGCAAGAATACCCAAGCCCAGCAATACAATTTGTATAAAAAATATTCCTATTTTTTCATACACGTTCTTTACCATATCAGAGCTTATGTCAATATTCTTATGGTAATATTTTGTGTCACTGCCCAGCTTTTTATCCAACGTTTTTTTCAAAGCCAGCAAATAAAAGATTCCATGCGGAAGCAACATAAAAATGCAGTAAAAAACGCCTCTTATTCCATGCTGATAGATTGCCGCATAGAATAAAATCCCCAGCTGAAACCCGCCCCAGCCTAAGACAGCATACAAAAAAATGCCTGCCCAGACGCTGAGCGAACAGAAAAGCACAAACAAAAACTGTTTCAGCCTGATTCCTGCGATATACAGCACATATCCGTTCTGCATCATTGTGAATTCCTTCAGGGATGCCAGATATTCCTCGGACAATAGTCCCGAGTCCTCTATCAGCTGTTTTCCGGCAAAATAAAAAAACACCAATCCCAAAAAGAATCCTGTTATAAAAACCAGAATTCTACTGTCGGGAATCGTGTTTTTTACTTTATACCTCGTATTATATGTGACACTCGTCAAATCATTCATGCATATCAAACTATTCGTATCATAACCACTCTGTACTTTCGCTCTTACACGCTCTGACTACTCAGAGCTTTCCTGTTTTTGCCTTATAGCTTTTCCATGTATTTGCATACGAATATCCTACTGTTAATTGTTACATGATATGCTCTGTTTCACATATTTATTCTTGTAGGCAAGGATGGCTGAAATGGTTTTGGAGTCTTCAATGACTCCGGAATAAATCATTTCCTCCAGCTCCTGCAGGGTATATGCCTTTACATTCACATATTCGTCCTCATCAAGATGCTGTTCGCCCTTGGTCAGCTCTGTCGCAAGATATATATCAATCTTCTCGTTACAGAAGGCAACGGTAGTTCGAATGGTAATTAACGGCTCAATCTTTCCGCAGGTATAGCCTGTCTCCTCCTTCACTTCTCTTGCCGCCGCTTCTATCGTTGGCTCACCCGGATTCAGACCTCCTGCCGGAATCTCGATGGTATATCGGTCAAGAGCATTTCGGTACTGGGACACCATCAGCAGACGTCCGTCATCCAGCACAGCCACAGCCGCTGCCGCACCCTTATGCCCTACAAAATCCCAAACTACCGTCTTCCCATCCGGAAGCTGTATGGTATCTTTATAGTAATTTGTAATCGAACCCTCGCACTGAAGTTCGCGTTTTATGCGTTTGAATTCGTTGCTCATTTTTCTACCTCGATTTCGTTATTTATGTCTTTTAGGTGACATCTGCATATTAGTATACTACATTTGAACGGTTATACAACTTTTTTCGTTATCTACTATCACTCTTCAGTCAGTATTTCTTACATTATTTGTGTAAATCGCTTGCCTTACCTACCCATTCACCCCGGTTAATATTAACGCTTCCTTTGAATCAAAAATAAGAAGGTTTATCCCCTCTCACTTACGCTGCCAATAATTCATTTTCTAAAAAACTGTAATACTTGTCCCCCTCTCCTATGATAATATGGTCTTTTACTTCAATACCTAACAATGCCCCTACCTTCAACAGCCTTTTGGTCTGAAGCTCATCTAATTTGCTTGGATTCGCTTCCACAGATGGGTGTGTATGGAACACAATAATACCATTCACACTCGTCAGCATTGCAGTTTTGAATATCTCCGGAATCCCAAACAAGCAAGTATTGGATGTTCCTATTCCTACGATTTCAATATTAGTAGGTTTCATTGCCGAATTAACACAACACACCACAATATATTCCCGATCTGATTCTCCGATTATTTTCTTCACTAGTTGCGCCGCTTTTAGCGGTACATTCATCATCTCACCCCCGTAATAAATTTCATTTTCCTTCACCACTTGTAGTCTAACAATTGGTATCTTCATGCTACCAGCTCCTTCCTTGCATTTATATAAAAGAATGGCAGGACTAACGCCCTGCCATGTATCATTGATATAGTATATAATTGTCTTATGTAACCTTTTTCGTCCACATTCCTACCAATTTCTATGGTATCCGTTTTCATCTCTTGTTATAATTCTTAATCATTCATCCGCTATACAAGCATTGTATTCTTTTCCTTAAATTCCTGATATTCTCCAACAGTTATATTCACAATTTTACATGCTTCTTCAACAGAGAAATTGTGTTCTTCAATCAATTTGTCCGCCGCATCTACCAATCTTTTTAATACATAATTATTAAAAGTACTACTCATCTTCTCTACACCTTCCTTATCCTCTTTAAAATAGTTTACTCGTTTCTGAAAGTTCTTAAACTTCGAATTCGTAATCTTCTTCTGTGTAAAGCATTGCATAAGCTCTGCTATTTCTGTCCTTCTTTCCATTATGCTTCATCTTACTAAACAGAAAACTTCTTCACTTCTTCTGCCGTTAACTCTGTCAGCTTCTTTCCACACTCTCTCGCGTATCTAGATATCAACAGCAAATTCACATGACATGATGGTGCTGTAACGTATGGATTGGGCTTTTCATAATAATTCTGTTGTACCATTTTATTTTCTAAAAAGCACCTACTTGATATGAAACATTGTAACTTCTAAATTAACTATTTGCTAATTCTTCCACCTGTTCTAATGTAAGGTCAAAATACTTTGCAATTTCTTCTTTCTCCAACTTGCCATCCTGTAACATTTTCAACGCTATCTCTTTCTTTTCACTATCTATCAAATCTTCCACTATTTTACACATGGCTGCCACTCCTTCCTTATCTTCTTTAAAATATCTCGTCTTGTCTGCCAGTATCTTATAATACATATCTGAGGGATTTTTACAAGAAAAATCATGCATTAATTGCCCTAGTGGCGTATCACCCCGATACTCACCATTCACATATATGATATGAGCTTCATCTCCAAAATACTTTCCCGTTTCCTTAACAACACGGTCAATATGATAAATTGGTTTATTATCGCCCATCACATCCGTTTCAGTTATAAAAATAATATAAGTCTCTGGCAAATCCGCAAATTTCGAACCGGGCAATAATGAATTCGTATCAATAACACTACTATTATACCTTGCTCTTTTTGCCCCTGCTCCTTTATCTGCTCTTTGCACTTCAATATTATATTTCTTACCTATAGTATCGACTGCATGTATATCTAACCTTACAGAACGTCCTAATAAATTCTTTATACTATACTGAGTACGAGCATTTTTTACTTTTAAATCCGGTTTTTCCATTATGATATGTAATAGGAGTTCTATACATTCATAATCGTCCTCAAATACCTTACTCATAAAATCATCATCCAACAGACGGAACTCTTTAATTTTATTTATGAGTTCTTTTTGTTTATCATCAACTCTATTCAAAATTATATTCCTCCTGCCTATGCTTATCTCTCTTCATATTCATGCTATCATAAAGCCTCCAATCTTGCAATAAATCTTGTACCACAGTCGCCCATATTATTTTATTCCTTTTTCTCTACGCCAGTTACTCCATCTCTTCTACACCACTCGCATAAAATACATGAATTTATGTGAAAATACGTAACTTTTCTATTTTGTCCTTAGAATTGAAAAAACCGCCAAAAACCGTATTCTACGGTTCTTAGCGGCTTAGTTTCTTTGCATTTAAGATTCGTATGGATTATTTTGCATAATCTACGACACGTGATTCTCGAATGACATTGA
>CAYLWP010000219.1:0-3788 GCA_964387365.1 uncultured Roseburia sp.
AAAATGCATTTGAGGCAGCAGGTTATGACCGTGAATTAGGTAAGGTAACGGTTTCAAACAGACCTGATTTATGTGAATATCAGTGTAACGGCGCCATGGCAGGTGCAAAGCAGTACAAGAAAGCGCCAATCATGATTGCCAATGATGTAGCTGCAAAGCTTGAGGGAAGCAAGGTGTTTTCCAAGGTGGAGGCAGTTGCTCCGGGATTTTTGAATCTTACCTTAGAGAATGAGTTCGTTGGAGCATATATTAAGGAAATGAAGTCTGCAGCAAAGTTTGGTGTAGAGGAGCCGGAAAATCCGCGTGAAATCGTAATCGATTACGGCGGACCTAACGTAGCAAAGCCATTGCATGTAGGACATCTTCGCTCTGCCGTTATTGGTGAAAGTGTAAAGAGAATTGCAAGATATATGGGACATAACGTCATTGGTGATATTCACTTAGGAGACTGGGGACAGCCTATGGGTCTTATCATGAACGAGCTTAAGATTAGAAAGCCTGAGCTGTTTTATTTTGATGAGTCTTATACAGGTGAGTATCCAACAGAGCCGCCGTTTACTATTTCAGAGTTAGAGGAAATCTACCCGTTTGCAAGCAAGCGTTCCAAGGAAGATACAGAATATAAGGAAAATGCCATGGCGTGTACCTACAAGCTTCAGAGTGGTGTGAGAGGCTACCGTGCATTATGGAATCATATTATCGCAGTATCTGTAACGGATTTGAAGAAGAATTATGAGAATCTGAATGTAGAATTCGACCTTTGGAACGGTGAGTCAGCAGTTCATGACCTGATTCCGGGCATGGTTGATTATATGAAGAAAGAGGGCTATGCATACCTTAGCGATGGCGCTCTTGTTGTAGATGTTAAGGAAGAAACTGATACCAAAGAGGTTCCGCCATGTATGATTTTAAAGTCAGACGGTGCGGCTCTTTATAATACAACAGACCTTGCAACAATTATGATGCGTATGGAGCAGAATAAGCCGGATGAATTAATCTATGTCGTAGACAAGCGTCAGGAGCTATACTTTGATCAGGTATTCCGTTGTGCAAGAAAGACTAAGCTTGTAAACGAAGATACAGAGCTGAAGTTCTTGGGCTTTGGTACGATGAATGGTAAGGATGGCAAGCCGTTTAAGACCCGTGAAGGCGGTGTTATGCGTCTTGAGAATTTAATTAAAGAAATCAATGAGGAAATGTTCAAGAAAATCATTGAAAATCGTGATGTAGAAGAAGCAGAAGCCAGAGAAACTGCAAAGATTGTCGGCTTATCCGCATTGAAGTATGGTGATTTATCCAATCAGGCAAGCAAGGACTATATCTTTGATATTGATAGATTTACCTCTTTTGAAGGTGATACAGGTCCATATATCTTATATACAACGGTTCGTATTAAGTCTATCTTGAATAAGTATACGGAAAATGGCGGAAAGGTAGAGGAAACGGCAATTCAGGCTCCTGTAAATCAGAGTGAAAAGCAGCTTATGATGGAGCTTGCCAAGTTCAACACCAGCCTGGAAGCAGCTTATGAAGAAACTGCACCTCACAAGGTATGTTCTTATATTTATGACCTTGCTAATGCATTCAATCACTTCTACCATGAAACAAAGATTTTGACAGAAGAGGATGAGGCAAAGAAGGCAGGCTGGATTGCACTTCTTGCTCTGACAAGAGATGTATTGGAAACCTGTGCTTATTTACTTGGCTTTAAAGTACCGGAGCGTATGTAATGATTAGAACAACAATATATGATAAATTTCACTGTATCGCGGAACAATGCCCGATGACCTGTTGTAGGGGCTGGGCGATTCGCGCAGATGGTGGTATATATGACAAGTGGAAGTCTCGAGAAGAGACTTCCTATTTGTGTGAGAAGGTAACTTTTAAGAAAGAGGACGGAGAAAACATCTATCACATGAAGGCAGATTCCTGCAAGACTTGCGTTATGTTGGATGACAAGGGTCTTTGTGAGATTGTAAAGCGTCATGGAGACGAATATTTATCTGATACCTGTGCGAACTTTCCGAGAAAGCATAATCAGATAACGATTCTGCCGGAAAGTGCAGAGGACGAAATGGTAGTCATGGATGAGTATTCTATGTCAGGTGCCTGTCCCGCAGTAGCAAAGCTGATACAGGAAAGCATAGACAGCCGTATTGTGGATATCCCTGAAAAATGCAGGGAAAACCATGATTTTCCCATGGAATATCAGGTCAGGAATGCTGTAATCAGGCTGATGCAGATGAGAGAGTTTTCCCTGGGGGACAGACTGATGCTGGCATTTTCCCTTTTGCATGAGTGTCTTGCCTGTGAATGGGAGGACGATGTCTATGATTGTATTGCGGTATATCAGGATAGAGAGAATCTGATGGAGTCGGTTGCGATGTGGCAGAATATGACCTATGACGCAAAGGATGCCTTTGTGGAGGTATGTGAAACCTGGCTTGACGTGACGGTGTTCTATAAAGAAGAGGCTATGTATCGTCCGTATTTGAAGGAGCTTGCGACTTTTGTCGAGAATGCAGATGCAGACGGGGAGAGATTTGCAAAGCTACTACAGGACTGGAAGCTCTTTAAAGCAGACTGGAGAAAAAAAGATTCCTACTGGGAGAATGTCCTGGTGTCAGAAATCTTTGCAGACTGTATCAGTGAAGATTTGGAGTATTTGACGGAGGCGTTCCAAAGTATTGTGATGGAATATGTGATGACAGGAATTACCGTATTCATGCAACAGGAAATGACGGGAGAACAGGTGGCAGCAGATGCACTGTATCACTATGTTTCCTTATTCATCCGCATGATAGGACATAATACGGAAGGAATGGCAGAGTACTGGGAAGAGAACTTTGAAGATCCTATTCTGGAAAAAGAATATTTATATCTGTTACTTCAATAACGATAAGGAAAAGAGGTGTGTGGAGCTATGTTAAATCAATTTTCAAGAACGGAACTGCTTTTAGGAAATGCGGCAATGGAGAAATTAAGTAAATCCCGCGTTGCAGTATTCGGAATCGGAGGCGTTGGCGGATATGTGTGTGAAGCACTTGCCAGAAGCGGCGTGGGTGCATTTGACCTGATAGATGATGACAAGGTATGTCTTACCAATATCAATCGACAGATTATAGCCACAAGGAAGACTGTAGGACAATATAAAACAGAGGTAATGAAAAAACGTATTTTGGAGATTAATCCGGAGGCAGATGTCAGAGTGCATCAATGCTTTTTCCTTCCGGAGACAGCGGACAATTTCAACTTTGAAGAATATGATTATGTTGTAGATGCCGTGGATACAGTGACAGCTAAAATTGAACTTGTCATGAATGCACAGGAAAAGAATGTCCCGATTATAAGCTGTATGGGAGCAGGAAATAAGTTAGACGGCAGTCAGTTTAAGGTGACTGATATATATAAAACAAAGGTATGTCCGTTAGCCAAGGTTATGCGGCACGAGTTAAAAAAGCGTGGTGTAAAGAAGCTGAAGGTTGTCTATTCGGAAGAACAGCCGATTCGTCCGATTGAGGATATGGCTATCAGCTGCAGAGAAAATTGCATATGCCCGCCGGGAGCGGAGCGTAAATGCACAGACCGCAGAGCCATACCGGGAAGTACTGCGTTTGTTCCTTCAATAGCAGGATTATTGATTGCCGGAGAAGTTGTAAAGGACCTGGTGAGGGATTGTATAAAGAGGTAGTAATTGACAATATAAAAAACGGAAATGTTTGATACATTTCCGTTTTTTAGTAGCGAGAGAGGGATTCGAACCCCCGACACCATGGGTATGAACCATG
>CAYLWP010000220.1:0-3751 GCA_964387365.1 uncultured Roseburia sp.
AGGACATGACAACCTGTATGCCGTACTGGGTAAAGACCATCATATCGCCGAACATGGCAATTCTTCCTTCCACAGTCTCAACTCTGCTCAGCAGGTAAGCGCCAATCCAGTAAACCGAAAGGGAAAGACCACTCATAACCAGCTGCATGGACGGCATCATAAATGCCATCGTTCTCTGCGTAAATAATTGCGTCTTGGCAAGTGCATCATTGGCACCCTCAAATTTTTCTTCCTGATAGCCTTCAGCATTATATGCACGGACCACTCGCAGACCGTTCAGATTTTCACGGGTTACACGGTTGATATCATCAGTCAGCTTCTGAACGATACGGAACTTCGGCATTGTTAATGCAATACAAATACCGACAACCACAAGCAAAATAACAACTGCAACACCTACCGAAACAGTCCACTGCCACTCTTTATCCGCAATCTTGAAAATCGCCCATGCAGCAGTAATCGGAGCCTTAATCAGCATCTGAAGTCCCATAACAATAAACATCAGCACCTGCTGAATATCGTTTGTGGAACGTGTAATCAGACTTGCTGTGGAAAATTTACCGATTTCTTCCATAGAAAAGCTCTGTACCTTATTGAACATACTGCTTCGCAGTGCGCTTGCCAGATTACTTCCGATTCTCGATGAGAAAATAGCAGTAATCACTGACGCCATAAGACTTCCCAAGGCGCACAGCAGCATCATGCCTCCCGCAGCCCATACCTCCGACATCTCACTGCCCGGAGTTTCTACCAACACTGTAATTTTGCTCATGTACTCAGGCATGGTTATGTCGAGCCAGACCTGCACAACAATGAATACCACACAGACCAGTGCGTAACCCCAGTCACGTACTGATAATTTCTTCATTAATTTAAACATTACTCTTACTCCTTTATGAATAGATTTCTAACGTAGTTAGATATTATTTCAAAAGAAAAAGCATACCCTCACAGCTGCTTCTTACTTTTAGAATCAGAAATCCATATCCGATGTCTCTATCATGGAATGAATCTCATGGGAGATTGCTACAAATTCCAACATCCTCTCCATTCCGACCTTATCAATCATAGCTCCAATCTGGGAATACACATTACTCTTCAGCTTCCGGGCCGCCCTCTTGCCTTCTTCTGAAAGCTTCACGACAACCACCCGGGCATCTGACGGGTCACTACACTTTTCAATCAATCCCCTTGCCGTCATCTTTTTCAGAAGCACTGCGACTCTTGCCGTACTGACAGCCATGTGTTCGCTGATCTTCCCTGCCGTCACCGTATCGGTCGTCTCGTTCAGATAATGAAGAATCGCCCGGATTCCCGCCGTATTCCTGTCTATGCCCCTAAACGGTGCTGACGGCGGTGCCTTCTTCAATTGCTGTAACAGCTCTTCAATCTGTTCCTGCGTTGCCATATTCCCCCTCCTTTCCATTTTACTAACTAGGTTAGATTTTACTCTGACTATACTACTCTTTCAATAAAAAAAGTATAAATTTTATCTTAAAATTGAATATTTGCTGTTAATTAACAAGGTCGCAAAAAGGGTTGTAAAATTTTGTTTTAGGGTGGCATAATATGGTTTTAGAGTATCACTTCGTGGTATACTAAGAAAATAAAAACAGAAGGGTATGACTTTACTATGAAAAAAGAAAACGGGAAGGCATTGCTTCCAATCGGTGTATTTTTACTTATATATCTGGGACTTGGCATTTTGTTTGAATACGTTCTTGCTATTCCTATGGGCTTTTACAACATTCCCATCGTTGTTGCCTTTTTGATTGCACTACTGGTTGCATTCCTGCAGAATCCGAAGCTGAACTTTGATGATAAGCTGGAGCTGGCTGCAAGGGGCGTCGGTGACAGGAATATCATCACTATGATACTTATTTTTATGGTTGCCGGTATTTTTGTCGGCGTAGTAGGCCAAAGCAGCGCCCAAAGCGTTGCCTATTTCCTTCTTTCTGTGATTCCCTCACAATTTGCGATTATTGTCCTGTTTATTGTCAGCTGCTTTGTATCGATTGCTATGGGAACCTCTGTGGGAACGATTACTCTGATTACTCCGATTGGTATTGCCGTAGCCGGTGCCTCCGGCTTTGATACCGCTCTTTGTATCGGAAGTGTCATGGGTGGCGCTATGTTCGGGGACAATCTTTCCTTTATTTCCGATACCACGATTGCTGCGTGCAACGGTCAGGGCTGTGCCATGAAGGATAAGTTTCGTACAAACCTGTGGATAGCCCTGCCGGCTGCCATAATTACCGTTCTTCTGATTGCTGTCCGGACCTTGGGAAGTGAAGCAAACACTTCCCTTACTTTGGAATATAATCTAATTCAGATTATTCCTTACATTCTTGTTCTGATTGGCGGAATCATCGGTATCAATGTATTTGCTGTTTTGCTTATCGGTATTATCTCCGGTGCCGGCATTATGCTTGCCACCGGCGCGACCGAGGCCACGGCATTACTTGCCAATATGGGTTCCGGCGTTGCCGGCATGTATGAAACCATTATGGTTACTATCCTTGTTTCTGCTATCTGCGCGCTGATTCGTGAATATGGCGGCTTTCTTGCTATTCTTCACTTTATCAGGCGTATTTTTAAGAGCCGCAGGGGTGGACAGCTTGGCATCGGACTTCTGGTCGGTGCCATGGATATTGCGACTGCAAATAATACGGTTGCTATCGTTATGGCGAATCCGATTGCAAAGGAAATCTCTGAGGAATATGATATCTCTCCTCAAAATACAGCTTCCATTCTGGATACCTTCTCCTGTATTTTTCAGGGGATTATCCCTTACGGTGCGCAGATGCTGGTTGCCATTTCTGCCGCTGCCGAGCTTGGGTGTGAGCTTTCCGCCTTTGACATAATACCGAATTTGTTCTACCCGTTTGTGCTGTTTATCAGTTGTATTGTTTCGATTTTCTTTGTGCCGGAGAAAAAATACTCATAATATAATAAAGAACGTGCTTTAAGCCGGTCACTACGGACCGGCTTCTGTTTATCCTTCGACTGCAATATATTTCTTTTCTTCTACCTTTTGTAATTCTTTCTTCGGAATAGACAGCTTCAGAATACCATTCTCAAATCTTGCGCGGATATCCTGTTCTGTAATATTTTCTCCTACATAAAAGCTTCTGCTTACAGAACCATAGTAACGTTCCCTGTGAATGTATTTTCCGTTCTCGTCCTTTGTCTCTTTGTTACTGTTTGCAGATGCATTGATTGTCAGATATCCTTCCTTAAGCTCAGCATTAATATCCTCTTTACTGTATCCCGGCAGGTCAATATCCAGTTCATATCCCTGCTCTGTTTCCTTAATGTCTGTCTTCATCAGGTTGGAAGAGATTCTTGCCAGCTTCCGGTTTCTCTCCGGTGCTACAAAATCATCCATAAAATCATCAAAAAATCTTTCTCCAAAAATACTAGGCATCAACATAATTCATTCCTCCTTAATCTATATGCGGCATCTTGTGTCGTAAAACCAATTGAATCTTAGAACTTGGAAACCGGCTCTTTTTTGTTCCTGTCCCTTTGTTCTATATATGTTATAACACATGTATTAGCACTCGTCAACAGAGAGTGCTAATAATTTATGGTTTGTTTAGATTTTTTAGCTTTGGATAATAAATATAGAACGATCTGCCAAAACCGGAAATGTATTTTCTACTTTTTTTGTTATCATATATGTGTAGCTACAAAAATAGGTAATTGCGAAACTCGCTAAGTTCATTCGCAATATTTATACTAAACGTGG
>CAYLWP010000221.1:0-3742 GCA_964387365.1 uncultured Roseburia sp.
GTAATATATATTTTTTTAACTGTTAAAATGTTAAATACTTTTTCATCACATGAAGCGCATTCTTTTCCAGCCTTGATACCTGAGCCTGTGATATACCAATATACTCCGCAACCTCCATTTGTGTTTTTCCCTCAAAAAATCGCAGCGTTATAATCTCATTCTCTCTCTCATTCAATTTCTTCATTGCTTCGCTCAGCGATATATTTTCTATCCAGTTTTCCTCCTTACTCTTTTTGTCGCTAATCTGGTCCATCACATACAGAGTATCTCCGCCCTCTGTATAAACAGGCTCATACAGACTCATCGGGTTCTGGATTGCATCAAGTGCATATACAATATCCTCCTTCGAAATCCCAATCTCTTCTGAAATCTCCATAATCGTCGGTTCTTTCAGATTTTTTCTGGTAAGGCTTTCCTTCGCATAGATTGCCTTGTATGCGATATCCTTCAGTGAGCGGCTTACCCTGATGGCATTATTATCTCTCAGGAATCTTCGAATCTCACCGATAATCATCGGCACGGCATAAGTGGAAAACTTCACCTCCAGCTCCGGGTTGAAATTGTCAATTGCCTTAATCAATCCGATACAGCCTATCTGGAACAAATCGTCCACATTTTCATTTGCCTGTGAAAAGCGCTTAATCACACTCAGAACAAGCCTTAAGTTACCCTTTATATATTGCTCTCTTGCTTCCGGATCTCCGGCTTCAATCCTTGCAAACAGCTCTTCTTTTTCTTCATTTTTCAATACAGGAAGCTTTGCTGTATTTACACCGCATATTTCTACCTTGCCTAATGCCATATCCATTACCTCCATTTTTCTATGTCCTTTCAGACATATGTACATGCAGTGTCATACACTTAGGCTTCCTATATTTTTGTCAGCTTGCCATCTCCCGTTTTAATCGCTTCATAATCTTCTTCTCCAGTCTTGAGATATAGGACTGTGAGATACCAAGATAAGTCGCTACCTCCTTTTGTGTCATCTCCGTGCCGTTGGGATCATTTAAGCCAAACCGAAGCTGTATAATCGTTTTTTCCCTGTCTCCCAGACGATTGACTGCTCTCCTTAACAGCTTTCGCTCCGTTTCATTTTCAAGATCCCTATAGATAATATCTTCATCTGTGCCCAAAATATCCGATAATAATAGCTCATTTCCATCCCAGTCCACATTCAGCGGTTCATCAATCGAGACCTCGAGCTTGGTCTTGTTGTTTCGTCTGAGATACATCAGAATCTCATTTTCAATACAGCGGGACGCATAGGTAGCAAGCTTAATATTCTTGTCTCTGTTAAAGGTATTGATGGACTTAATCAGACCAATCGTTCCTATTGAAATCAGATCCTCAACGCCAACACCCGTGTTATCAAATTTCTTGGCAATATATACCACCAGACGAAGGTTATGCTCGATGAGCAGTGCGCGGTACATATCCGCATGTTCTGTTTCCAGTCCATTGATTGCTTCATTTTCCTCTACACTTTCCAGCGGTGGCGGCAGGATTTCCGAGCCTCCGATATAATGGATTTCCTGTCGTGCTGCCTGTACTGTGTTATCCTTTTTTCCTATGCAAACTCTCATACGTCCCGGTAAATACATGTTTAATATCATCTTCATTACCCTACCTTTCCATACTTCTGTGAATTTGTGCAAAGTACAGGATTTTCAACCTATCATCCCACATTCAGTAATCCCTGATGCAAAATCATCTGAAAGCTTTTATCCTTTGACAGACTGCCTTCATACAATGCCAGGATTGCATTTCTCTGCACGATTTTTCTGTCACCTGCCCATATAATCAGCTCATCGATTTCCATTCCCTTTAATATCCCATGCTCTTGTCCTATACTGTGAAATGGTATCACCTTATAATGCTCCGGTTTCTGTTCCTTCATAACAGTCTGCCAGACCCCGCTCTCTATGATGGATACCGGTTTTCCGCTGAACGGCTCTGTCAGGGCATTTCCTGTATCAAACAGCGCCTTCACATTCATTCTTACACCCTGATCCATAATAGATACCTGATATATGGTATTCTGCCTGTTCTTCCGATTCTGATATATGACATACAGCAATGCAAGGCTCATAACACCCATCACCAAAATGGCTATCACGATTCCGCTTACCCTGTTCCCCGCTATCCATTCACCTCCCTTGAGCAGCTTGGAAAATACAAACGCAAGAGTAAAATAATAAACCATACCAAGAACCGGTTCATTCCTGCTCTTTTGTTCCATGGCAATTCCCATCATTGCCAAACCCATTCCCAGCAGGATAAGAAGATACAGCCACCCGAAACGGATTCCTGCCACCAGCATGACGGTAGAGGTCACTGCACCAAAGGCAGCCGCTATCATAATTCTTCTGAAACGGATCCTCTTTCTCATAAGAAGCAGGGTTAACCCCAGCATTGCGCCATCTAAAAACAGGTTTTCAATTAGATACAAATCCCAATACAATTCATATATTCTGACATCACCTCTTTGTTTGTCTCTTTCTTTACAAGCAAAGTATATAAAAAAATCCCTGCTTATTTTGTCAAAGCAAGGGATGTAATATCATTTATTTTTCGACAAAAAAACGCAAGCCAAATCGGCTTGCGTTATGTTATGTTCTTCTTATCTCTTCAAGAAATCAGGAATCTTTAATGACTTCTCCTGAACATTACTCTTTAAATCTGTCGGTCTCTGAATACCCTGTATCGGTCTTACCGGTGCTGTATTCTGAGTTACATTGTTCGTTGCCGGAATGACATTGATTCCTGCAGGCTTAGGCTTAGCAACCGTAGTCTTAGGTGTAACAGAGAAGTTGCTTCCGATCTGTCTTGCGCTGTTTGCTCCCTGGTCAAGACCGGTTGCAATAACAGTAATCGTACAAGAATCAGTCATACTCTCATCGTACTTAGCACCAAAGATAACGTTAACATCCTCGCCCGTAAGCTCCTGAACGTAGCTTGCAGCATCGTTTGCATCAAAGATAGAAATATCACCTGATACATTAAGGATAACATCTGTTGCACTATTAATGGTTGTCTCTAATAACGGTGACTCAACAGCCATCTTGATTGCATCTGCTGCCTTGTCCTCACCCTTACCGAATCCGATACCGATGTGCGCGATACCCTTGTCCTTCATAACAGTCTGAACGTCTGCGAAGTCAAGGTTGATTACAGCCGGTACATTAATCAGGTCTGTGATACCCTGAACTGCCTGCTGTAATACTTCGTCTGCCTTTCTCAAGGCATCCGGCATGGTTGTCCTTCTGTCAACGATTTCCAAAAGCTTGTCATTCGGAATAACAATCAATGTATCAACATGTCCTCTCAGCTTCTCAATTCCGCCTAAGGCATTGGTCATACGCGTTCTTGCTTCAAAACGGAAAGGCTTTGTTACAACACCAACGGTAAGAATACCCATCTCCTTGGCAATCGCTGCCACGATAGGCGCTGCTCCCGTACCGGTTCCGCCTCCCATACCGCATGTTACAAATACCATATCAGCACCCTTGAGTGCTGCCTGAATATCCTCTGAACTCTCTTCGGCTGCCTTTTCCCCTACTTCCGGTTTTGCACCCGCTCCGAGACCCTTTGTTAACTTCTCCCCAATCTGTAACAGAGTCGGCGCCTTACAAAGCTGCAAAGCCTGCTTATCGGTATTCACCCCTACAAACTCTACACCTGTAATGCTCTCATCTATCATTCTATTAACCGCATTATTACCTGCACCACCGACACCTACAAC
>CAYLWP010000222.1:0-3724 GCA_964387365.1 uncultured Roseburia sp.
CATTTTTCGGAACACGAAAAACTTCATGCCAAATACAGGGCCTTGCCCTAACAACTAGGGAGCCGACACTTAGGTAAAAAGTGTCGGCTCTTCGCGTATTGTCGTAACAGAGAATGGAGAAATAGTATGGCAATCATTAACGGATGCAGTGGTGGAATACCGCAGGTAAATAAAATACAGGCTGACTGTGAAAAACTGTCTGCAGAAAGCAAAGAGATTAAGGCTTCCAAGGATATGCTTGCAGAGTGCTTTGCTTCCTTTTGTGACAGTGAAGATTATATGCAAAATAATTGGGAAGGTGATACAGCCAATTATTTCAAAAAATACAGAGAAAGAATGGATGAAGAGATTAGCAAGGCTATGAATGTGTCGGAAAAACTGGCGGAATTAGCTGCGGAATTTGCGCGGACAAGCAAGCAGATTGATGAAGAAGCAGAGCAAAAAGCAAAGGGCCTGAAATAGCAGTTGGAAAGGAAGCAGGTTATAGCAGAGTGTAGATGTGCAGAAATACAGTCATTGAAGAGAGATATCAGCCGGCTCGAGGAGATAAGAAATCAGCAGGGTACATTTAGTCAATATATGAATGAAGCTAAGATGTACCTAGAGGATGTAGCCAGAGATTCGCAGAAAATTACAGAGTCTCAAAAGGTTGTAGAAACAGGAGATTTGGTACGAAATCTGGCAGACCAAATGGAAAGGGTAAATTCCGATATGGTAGGCAGGATAAACAATCAGATATCGCATATGCGAAGCCGTCTTTCCGACATACAGGCAGAGGATGAGAGACATCATCAAGAGGTTCGGGAAGCAGAGGAACGAAGAAAACAGGCAGAAGCACAGGCAAAAGCAAAGCGGGATCAGGAAATGTATAACAGATTAAACTGGTAGAGAAGGAGAGGAATGAAATGCTGAGAATAAATCTTCCGGCACTTGCCAATTTATTAGATGAAACTTACAAGATGGAAAATACACTTTGTAATGAGATAGATAATCACAAACAGACCGCGGCAAAAATGAGGGAAAGCTGGCACGGAGAGGCTTCAGCTAACTATCAACATGCCATGTATATATTGACAAGCTGCACAGGCTATCCGAATGCCTATTCCTATGTAAAGAATTTGCGGGAAATGTTGGAATATTTCTATCAGACCGCGAAACAGCTTATCGCCAGATGTGAGCAGGTGGGAGAACAGTTAATGCAGGACGCATATGTAGAACCATTGTTGGGATGGCATGAAGAGGTTACGCTTACCCTGAATTACGACTATATCAGTAGTCTGAACGGCGATTGCGCAATGGCACTTAACAGCGCAGAAAAAGCGAAAAAAGTGTTACAGAGAATGATGGAAGAAAGCGCAAGGCGGATAAATTGGTCAAACGAAGAGGATGAGCTGTATTATGCATGGAAGAAAATGCAGCGGTTGGAGAATTATTGTGATGAATTTAATATGCTTGCAAAAAAGGCGTCCGCACTTGAATATGAGATAACAGAGGAAATGGACAGAGTTATAGCGCAAAACAATGTGCTTCCAACACTTGGCACCGGTGTGGCAGCTAAGAATATGGAGCAAAGAAGCCATGATATGACCACCTTAAATGAGATAACAAGCGTGGAAGGCGTATATGATATCACCACAGTTATTGCGACCATGAATAAAGATACGGAGACTTGGACGCCGGAGGATTGTGAATATATAGCGGGAGCCTTTGAGCAGTACTTGCAGGGCGGGGATTATATAGGAATGAATGCCTTAGTGAACAGGCTGATGAAGTATGAGTATAATTCAAGGATGAATAACGATATGCTGATGCCGTTGAATGATGGTATTTATTCAGTGCAACCTGATTTGAGTAAGATTGAAAAGATAACGAGTCAGATTGGTAAAATCAGGCATTCGACGGCATATCAGACGTTAACTAATTTAGGTCAGGTGGAAGAACTGAAGATTAGTTATGATAAGGATGATATGCTAGGATTGTATGTGGAAACCTTACAGAAGGATAAAGAAGGACAGAAATATTTTGTCATTCATCAATTTGCAGGAAATGTGATAAATATGAATGAGCAGAATTACGATCCGCGTACTTTCTTTACAACAGGTGAAGATTTGCAGAGTAAATCGGTAAAAGTTTATGTACAGGATTTATCAGATGCATTACCGGCAAAAACAATGGAAAGTATGGAAAAAATGGGATATACTTATGAAGAAATAATAGCATTATTGGAGCAGCATCAATTAACGCTTTCGTATAATGATTATAAAGCTATGTCTGATGCAGATAGGCAGAGATATGATGATGAGGCAAAAAAATTATTTTTTACCTTATTACCGACGGAAGAGATGCAGTCAGAAGAAATACTACAATGCGAATATTCCATGCCGATAGGTTATGATATGACGATGACTTATTCTGTTACTACCAAGGGAGAAGTCCCGGCAGATATGGCAGGCAGTACAATCGAATTTCAGAAGGGAGAACTGCAATCAATATCCTTTAGCCAAGAGGACACAAAAATATCGATGGGAAAGGATGGTCTTGAAGCAGGACAGAAGATAGATGTTGGAAGAGATGTACAGGTAGGTATGTCATTTGAGTTAGATGCTAGAAGTTTGGAACTATCTGTTAGTAAAATTGATGGTAATGTAGAAAAGGGATTAAAATACGAACCTAAGGCTGATGGAACAGTTTCATCGATTTATTATGTAGAAACTAAATTAGCTGAGGAAGCATCTGTGTATTCAGAAGTTGTGATAACTAAGGACAATAATGGCGGAACTAGTAATAAAGGTTGGGAGATAGAGTATAAACCAATAACGAGGAGAATCCCGGAATTGTTTCAAAGAATGATTGAAATATCTGTACTTCAGACACCTTCTGTGCCGGTGGTACCGATAAAAGTTGGATAATGGAAGGAAAGGTAATGAACAAGATTAGAAAAAAAGTGTTGTGTTTTGTGAGTGTTATTTTGATATGCTGCATACTATTGTGTTATAGAATTTTTATAAGAATGGAAACGGTAGAAATACCATGGATGCCTGTAACGGATATTCAAAGTTCAATAGATGTATATGCATCATTAGGGTATTGCTCGGGAGGACATATCAACGAGGACGAATTGGGAGCAATAATACATTTGACTGATTGGCAAAGACAGAAATGGTTGAAGAAACTGTATGACGAGACTGGACAGTGTATAGAAGATGCAAATGAAATTAAGAACATTCGATTTTCAGTTACATCAGATACTAAAGAGGTAGTATTACATATCGATAAAGAAGTTAGTTTTGAAACCCTAGCTACATATTGTGGACTATTAGCTTGGAATTTGGAAAAGATACAAATATTAAGTGCATATAATGATTGGGGTTTTAAATTTGTAGTAAAAGATATGGAAACAGAAGAAATATTGTACGAAGCAGATTTTCCGCAAGATAGTATCAGAATGGATGCAAGCATATGGGATAAAAAGGATGAATAAAAGAAGAAAAAGATTTTTAACAGGAATAAGTATGCTGCTTATGTGCTGTTTAGTACCACTATATCTGTTTTTTGTAAAAACAGAGTCTTTACGAATTACATGGATGCCTGTACCAGATGTTCAAGAACAGATAAATGTATATGAAGAACTAGGATATTGTAGTGGGGGATATATTACAGAGGATAATAATGTTGCGCCCCTCTCAGCCTGACATTCAACTGATTTGATTGCCTGTCACTGAAT
>CAYLWP010000223.1:0-3680 GCA_964387365.1 uncultured Roseburia sp.
AGTTACATGGTTTGTGTGTTCGGTTTTGAAGGAATACGAAGTTTTCCTTGAATACGAAGTGTTTTATATAAAATGTAAAGTCTTGTAGTATCAATTTGCAAGGCTTTTTTTATTATTAAGAAAGAACTGAATAGTTTATAAAAAATTTATAATTTGGCGTGTGTTGTCAGATTCTAAAATGAATGTTAAATAATAGACATAATTATTTACGAGTGAAATGAAATTTGATATATTGTAAAACAACATCACATATATCATATCGTGATGAATAAGAGAGGGAGAGGTAATCAAAATGCAGGTATTAAAAGATCTAAAGCCGGAAAAAGTGTTTCGGTATTTTGAGGAAATATGCAATATTCCGCATGGCTCCATGAATCTGGATGGTATCAGCAGTTATCTGGAGCAGTTTGCAAAAGAGCATGGCTTATTTCATATCAGAGATACCAGTAACAATATCATTATTGTTAAGGAAGCAACCAAGGGCTATGAGAATGTGGAACCGATTATTCTGCAGGGACATATGGATATGGTTGCAGTGAAAAAAGCTGACTGTGACATTGACCTGACAAAGGATTCGCTGAGATTAAAGGTAGATGGCGATTTTGTTTATGCGGAAGGCACAAGTCTTGGTGGAGATGACGGAATTGCAGTAGCGTATATACTGGCAATTATGGATTCCGACGATATCGAGCATCCGAGAATCGAAGCAGTTATTACAACAGATGAAGAAATTGGCATGGAAGGTGCAACAGCGATTGATTTGTCCATGTTAAAGGCTAAGAGAATGTTGAATATTGACTCGGAGGAAGAGGGAATATTGCTCACAAGCTGTGCAGGCGGTGCAAGAATTGATTGTAATATTCCCGTAGAAAGAGAAGAGAAAACAGGAATCCTTTACCGTATTAAGATGGAGGGCTTACAGGGCGGACATTCCGGTACGGAGATTAATAAGGAACGCGGAAATGCGATAAAACTGTTGGCACGGGTTCTTCATACAATCTCTAAGGAATTGCCGATACAGCTGGCAGCATTTACCGGAGGAGAAAAGGATAATGCGATACCAAGAACCGCAGAGGCTGTTGTATTTATTCCGAAACCGCAGGAGAAATTATTTATTCAACGAATTGGGGAAACAGAAAGCGTCCTCAAAAATGAAAATATAACCAAGGAGCCGGACTTGTCGTTAACATGTCATAGGGCAGAAACATCAACCAATCTGATGCTGACACAAGAGTCAACAAGCAGGGCAATCCGTTTTTTGACAGTGCTTCCGAATGGCGTTATGGCAATGAGTGCTGATATTGCAGGACTGGTTGAAACTTCGATGAATGTGGGAATCCTTAATCTGGAGGAGAAGAACTTAGTGGCTTCCATTGCAGTCAGAAGCTCTATTGAGTCCGCAAAAAAGTATCTGATAGAACAGGTAACAGCTGTTTCGGATTTTGCAGGTGGTACTGTCAGTATCCATGGAGAATATCCGGGCTGGCAGTTTAATCCGGATTCCAAGCTTAGAGCGACTATGGTGGATATTTATAAAGAAATGTTTGGCGAAGAGCCTAAGGTAGAGGCGCTTCATGCCGGTTTGGAATGTGGCATTATGATTTCCAAGCTACCGGGTTTGGATTGCGTATCCTTTGGACCAAACATCTACGATATTCATACGACGGAAGAACGGCTTAGTATCTCATCAACAGAGAGAATGTGGAATTACATTCTGGAAATATTAAGAAGAAAGTAAAAAACGAAGGAGAAGAAAATGGCAGATAATTTTAGAGAATTTAACAGCGGTGGGGATACCGGAAGTAATAAAAACAATTTTAGAGGAAAAAATGAATCAAAAAAAATGGGTAAGACAATCGGTCTTGTTGTAGCAATTATTTTAATTTTACTTGTGTCTTATGAATCGGTGTATTCCATCGGAGAACAGGAACAGGGCGTTGTAACTACCTTTGGTAAGGCAGGAAGTGTTGTGACTTCAGGATTGCATTTTAAGGTTCCGTTTATTCAGAAGGTAACAAGAGTAAATACGACCATTCAGGGCTTCCCAATCGGTTATGCAGATGAAAGCACAAGTGCAAATAGCGATATGAATGTGGAAGAATCATTAATGATTACTTCAGATTTCAATTTTGTAAATGTTGATTTCTATGTAGAGTACAAGGTATCAGATCCGGTTAAGTATCTGTACAGCTCTGCGATGCCGGAATCGATTCTAAAGAATATCGCACAGTCCTGTATTCGTAACATTGTAAGTAATTATTCTGTTGATGATGTTATTACAACAGGTAAGAGTGAGATTCAGGCTGCAATCAGGGAAATGATTGTAGAAAAACTGGAACAGCAGGATATCGGACTTATGCTTGTGAATATCTCCATGCAGGATGCAGAGCCTCCAACACAGGCAATCATTGAAGCCTTTAAGGCAGTAGAGACTGCAAAGCAGGGAAAAGAGACCGCAATCAATAATGCAAATAAGTACCAGAATGAAACCATTCCGAAAGCCAGTGCGAATGCCGACCAGATTATCCAGGATGCAGAAGCTCAGAAGCAGGCAAGAATTAATGAAGGTACAGCTCAGGTTGTACGTTTTAACGAGATGTATGAAGAGTATACAAAGAATCCTTTAATCACCAAGCAGCGTATGTTCTATGAAACAATGGAAGATGTATTGCCGGGTGTTAAGTTAATTGTTGATGACGGAAGCGGAGATTTGAATAAGACCTTATATCTGGATGAGCTTGAAATTGTAGGTCTTGATGGTACATCGAAATCGGTACAGCAGAATGCAGCTGCTGAAGATGCACAGTAGGAGGAGCAGGCAATGAAAAAGAAAGTTGGAAAAGTATTTGGAATCGTAGTAGTAGTTGCAGCCTTGATCGTTGTACTGAATTCCGCATTTGTTATTCGTGAGAATCAGTATGGAATTGTTAAGGAATTCGGAAAAATTGAGAAGGTTATAGCAGAACCGGGATTGTACTTTAAGATTCCGGCTGTTCAGGAAGTGGATACCGTATCTAAGGAATTGCTTTTATATGATATAGCAAAGTCTGATGTTATTACCAAGGATAAAAAATCCATGATTGTTGACAGCTTTGTATTATGGCGAATCACAGATCCAAAGGTATTTGCACAGACCCTGAATTCATCCACTGTAAACGCCGAGGGAAGAATCGATGTAGCTGTATATAATGCAGTGAAAAATGTAATCAGTAGTATGACACAGACTGATATCATTGCTTCCAGGGGACAGGAACTGACAGATCATATTAGGAGCAATGCAACCAGCTCAATCGGACAGTACGGAATTGAGATAGCCACTGTTGAGATTAAGCTTCTTGACTTACCGGAAGACAATAAGGATGCTGTTTTCGAGCGTATGATTTCCGAGAGACAGAATATTGCTGCAACCTATACTGCTGAGGGTAGTGCAGAGGCACAGGTTATTCGTAACACAACAGATAAGGAAGCTGCACTTTTAATTTCAGAAGCTAATAAACAGGCTGAAATCCTAAAGGCAGAGGGTGAAGCAGAGTATATGAGGATTATGTCTGAGGCGTACAACGATGAGGCAAAGGCAGATTTTTACAGCTTTACCAGAAGTCTTGACGCATTAAAGAATTCCATCAAGGGTGGAGATAAGACCATTATTCTTGATAAGGATTCACCACTTGTTCAGATTT
>CAYLWP010000224.1:0-3679 GCA_964387365.1 uncultured Roseburia sp.
CATAGATTACCTGATTCGCCGCTGTCGCTGTTCCAACAAGCTCTATCAGTTGTTCTCTTGAAAAACATCCCTTTGCAAGCAGTTTTTCATAATGCTTCATCTCGCATCACCTTTCATTTTAAAATTCGCACATAGTATTTTATTTTCTTAATACTTTATGTCTTTTTTAAAATTATCTGTTTTGAGTTTATCACATAATATTAGAAATTTCAAATATATTGTGCATTTTTCAAAATTTAATCCTCGTCATCATCCCAAAACATGACAGACAGGGAAACCAATGCTCCTTCATCCAATGGCTTATCAGACAGCTCCAGATTATTCTCCGGTAACTTCTCCACCAATTTTACCGTAACTGATTAAAAAGATATAATAGTTGTAATAGCTTCCGGTCCGACAAATCGAGCGTTATCTATCTGCATATCTTAAGAGTACAAACTCACTTAGCTTTCAGTAACCAAAAATGATTCCCATTATCATCTGATTCTCCAACACGGCACTCCAATTGTAAGTTTTTTCCCTTATTTTGATCTAATATATACCCTAAAATCAAATTACCGAATGCTATATTCCCGATTTTCGATTTTTCCATATCAAAACACAATATGTACTCGCCATTCTCCAGTAGGGAAAAGTTTTCCATAACTTCTTTTGTATTTCTCCATCCATGCTTCTCATGGATTAGAGTATAAGCATTGTCTTTCAATGGGCTTAGTTTTTTTGGTTCTTCTGCAATGTCTGTGCCTTCACCGGGCTCCAAATCAAAAGCACCCGTATTTAATTCTTCTATGTGATTAATAGAAGCTTCAAACATTTCGTTTGCAATCTTCATCAATTGGTCATAGTACTCTTGCGTAATCCCAAACTCCTCCTGAGAATCATACTCTCTTGCGGCTACCATAACCTGTTCTTTAATCTTACGTATTTTTGCTTCCATACTATGTTTTTCAGAAAGATATGTTGTTTGTATTTTTCTTATTTTTTCTAATTTTGCAAACTGTTCTTCGATTTTCTTATCAAAAGCCTGATATATCTCCTCGTCACTTTGCATCAGAAGTTCTTTTATTTCTTTAATGGAAAAGTCTGCTTCTTGTAAATTTTTGATTTTGACAAAATCAATGGCCTGTTCCTTGCTGTAGTAACGATACCCCGTCCAGCTATCTACCGCATTAGGCTTCAGCAAATCCTCTTTATCATAATATCTGAGTGTCTGTGGGTTACAATTGCAAAGTTTGGCAAATTCTTTAATTGTCATATCTTTCTTCCTCCTTTCACAGACACCTTATCATTATAGTTAGGTGTAAGGTCAAGATTTATCTAAAAAAGGACGGTCCTCCGTCCTTTTTTACGTTATCTAACGCCTTTTACTCCGCCGATACGATATACGAATAAATCGGCTGACCGCCAAACTGTAGCTCAACATCACAGGAAGCAAAAGCCTCTTCCACACGGGAAACAAGCGCCAGTGCCTGTTCCTCCGTGACATCAGCACCGTAATAAATGCTAATCAGCTCGTAATCAGCCTTCTTCATCATTTCTGTAATCATGGCGAAGGTAACCTCCTGCACATCCGTTCCTACGGATAAAATGCCCTGATCACCGATACCCATAAAGTCATCCTGATGAATCTCTTTATCATCGATTACGGTATCACGCACTGCATAAGTAACCTGACCGGTTGCTACCTTGAAGGCTTCCTCCGTCATAACCGCTTCATTCTCCTTTGCGGTTATATCAGGTACATAATTAATGATTGCCGTAATGCCCTGTGGTACCGTCTTTGTCGGAATCACAATAATATTCTTATCCTTCGTTAAATCCCTTGCCTGGTTGGCTGCCAGGATAATATTCTTATTATTCGGGAAGATAAAGATGTTATCTGCATTCATCTTTTCGATTGCATTTAACATATCCTCCGTACTCGGATTCATGGTCTGACCGCCCTCGATGATATAATCAACACCAAGCGAGCTGAAGATTTCATTCATGCCCTCACCAATAGAAACAGCTATAAATCCGGTATCCTTGTGCGCCATCTGCACCTCCGGTTCAGCAGCTGTTTCCTTCGAAATGGCAGCAGAGGTCGAATCCTGCATCTGCTTCTCCTTCATGTCAGAAACCTTTTCATCCCGTTCCAAACGCATATTTTCAATAATAATTGTAGTTAATGAGCCATACTTGAGTGCCTTCTGCATGGCAAGTCCCGGATCATTCGTATGCACATGAACCTTTACAATATCATCATCTGCGACAACAACAATGGAATCTCCGATAGACTCCAGATATTCCTTAAAATCCATCTCCTGCTTAATATTAAACGGTTTATTAATCATAATCAAAAACTGAGTACAGTAACAGAACGTAATCTCCGCCTGCGCCTGTGCCTCGATGTTCGGAGTAAGACCAGTCTTATTCACGGAAGCCTGTGGCACTGCTTCAAGACCAAAATCCGTCTCCTTGCCTAAAAATGCATCATATGCGCCCTTTAATACTTCAAAAAGACCCTGTCCGCCCGAGTCAACAACGCCTGCCTGTTTTAATACAGGAAGCATTTCCGGTGTCTGCGACAGAACATATTCTGCCTCCTTAATCACTTCACCGATAAAAACCTCAAGGTCCTTTTCTCCGGCAACAGCCAGATCGTTTGCTCTTTTCGCAGCGCCCTTGGCAACGGTAAGAATCGTACCCTCCTTAGGCTTCATAACTGCCTTGTAAGCAGTTTCTACCGCTTTCTCACAAGCTGATGCAAGAACTGCAGCGTTTATTTCGTCATACTCTTGAATAACCTTAGTAAATCCTCTGAAGAGCTGTGAGAGAATAACCCCCGAGTTACCTCTGGCGCCTCTTAAGGAACCGGAAGAAATCGCCTTTGACAGGGATGCCATATCCGGTTCTGCAATAGCAGCAACCTCTTTTGCAGCAGACATGATAGTCATTGACATGTTAGTACCGGTGTCACCGTCAGGAACCGGAAAAACATTTAATTCGTTAATCCACTCCTTTTTATGCTCCAAATTCATTGCTCCGGCGAGAAACATCTTTGATAGCATGTTCGCGTCGATTACATTTAAACCCACTTTAAAAAATCCTCCTTAATCTATCACTCGAACGCCCTCAACATAAATGTTGATTTTCGCGATTTCAAGACCTGTAAAACTTTCCACTTTATATTTGACACTACTAATCAGATTGTCACATACGGTAACAATGCTTACACCATATGACACAATAACATGAAAGTCAAGAATGAGCTTGTTGTTCTCAATCTTCACCGATATTCCGTGAGTAATACTTTCTTTCTTAAGTAACTTCACTAAACCGTCTCTTACATTGACTGAAGCCATTCCTACAATACCAAAGCACTCAACAGCAACGCTGCCTGCGTACTGCGCAATCGCTTCCGGATTAATAACGATATTGCCCAAATGAGTATTCATTGAACCCTTCATAGAAATCCTCCTTAAATTCTGCTTTTGGAAACTGCTGTCCATGGACAGACGTAACCATTATTGCTAATATTATAACCGTATTTCAATAAAAAAGAAACATGTATTTCAATAGTTTTTCCCCGAATTTAAATAAAATTAAAATTTTTCCTTGCCAAACAGTCGTTTATTTGGTAATATACTAATGTTGTGAGTCGAATGACTTAGTTTCGTCGAGGAGGTGCTAACTATGG
>CAYLWP010000225.1:0-3586 GCA_964387365.1 uncultured Roseburia sp.
TTATATATCAAAATCCTTGAGAATAGGGTGTCAACTTTTATGATACAACATCAATGGCATAGTAGATGGTGCAAAAAGTCAAGGATTGTACGCCGAAGCTTATAGCTGTGATTCATTACCAGACTTATATCAGGCAATACAGACAAAAGAGATTAGAACACCACTAGTTGCGCATGTCCTTTTAGATGAGATGGAACACTTTATAGTTATAAAGAAAATTTCAAAAAAGTTTGTTTATGTACATGATCCTGCAAAAGGAAAACGGATATTCTCAATAGAATATTTTTGCCGTATGTGGACAGGACATATTATTAGTTTTAGTAAAACAGAGGATTTTATAGAAGGTAATTTTAAGAAAGGTTATTACTACAAATATGAAAATCCATTTGCAGAAGAGGATTTTATCAATAACTGCATTGACGATGAAGATTATAACAATTTGCAAATAGATACCACGATAGATAATAATATTATTAGCGTTATCTGTAATTATGAAATTGACCAAACATATTCGGTAGCTAGAACTACAATATATGCTAGATTACTGTTTTAACGGTAAAAGATGGGAAAATTATAATTTTGATAAGAGAGTAGATAATGAGTGGCAAATTGAAGGAAATTGGAAATTATGTGAAGGAGAGTCAGGAAGTGGTATTCTATTTAGGCTACAAATTGAATCTTTCGATTCGGAGTCTTTTAGCGGAGAAGGACAATGTAAGTTTGGATATACAACGTTTCTGGGGGAGAAAAAGCTAGAGACTTATTCTATAAGCGAAGCAAAAATTTATGAAAATGGAGATAAGCTTGTAATTTGGTTTGATGGTGGAGATAATATAGAAATTGGACAAGATAAATCAACTGCTTTTTGTGGTGCATGGATAAAGAAAATAGAATGGGCAAGTCCGAATTATCTTGGTGTAGAACCAAAAAATGATAATACTTCGTTAATTGCGGAGGAACTTGTAGATAATTCTATTGTAGAACCAGAGTACTACAAGGCTAATTGCTTAGTTGTAAATGGAGATATAATGTGTTGGGAAGGAGCTACACACAGTTGGGATGTGAACGGAAAAAGGTATACCTCAACAACAAGTATTTTGGAATTTGTGTACTCCGGTGAAAATTTACAGAGTATGAATTGGTATCATATATTAGAGTCGGAAGAGCAGGCACATGATTTGGCCTTGTTTGTTTATGAAAGGAGCATGTTGGGGCTATGAGGCAGGCGAGATAAAAGCCTCTTATTGTGGAAAATTTTTAAAAATAGAAGAATCAATATTTACTGCGGATGAGAGTCATCAGACGAGAAATGGTAATATTGCATACTACCAAAGTTGGGGATTTGATATAATCTATATGTAACAAAGAAAAATGATTCATGTTAAAAAGTGTTACTGAAAAGTAGCACTTTTTTTCTTTTCAATTGCTGTAAAATACATTATGATATAGAAAGAACTTATGTAACGTTTGATATACAACAAGCAAGGAGGAGCACGATGGCATTTACGCATCTTCATGTACATACAGAATACAGCCTTTTGGACGGCTCGAATAAGATAAAAGAATATGTAAAACGCCTGAAGGAGCTTGGTATGGACAGCGGTGCCATTACGGATCATGGCGTTATGTTTGGTGTCATTGACTTCTATAAGGAAGCAAGGGCTCAGGGGATTAAGCCAATCCTTGGCTGCGAGGTCTACGTTGCTCCGAATTCGAGATTTGATAAAGAGCTGACCGGTGGTGAGGAGAGATATCATCATCTTGTGCTGCTTGCGGAAAATAATACCGGTTATGCGAACCTGATGAAGATTGTTAGCCGTGGATTTACCGAGGGCTATTATTATAAACCGCGAGTGGATATGGAGGTTCTGGAGACCTACCACGAAGGAATCATTGCCTTATCGGCCTGTCTTGCAGGTGAGGTGCAGAGATATATCACGAAGGGCTTGTATGAAGAGGCGAAGAAATGCGCTTTGAAGTACGAAGCCTGCTTTAGCAAGGGTAATTATTTTCTGGAGCTGCAGGACCATGGCATACCGGAGCAGAAGACAGTAAATCAGGCTCTGTTTCGAATGAGCAAGGAGCTTTCCATTCCGCTGGTGGCAACCAATGATATTCATTACACTTATGCAGAGGATGCAGAACCGCATGACTTATTGTTGTGTCTGCAAACGGGTAAAAAAGTAACTGATGCAGACAGAATGCGTTATGATGGCGGACAGTATTACGTTAAGAGTGAGATGGAAATGCGTACTCTTTTCCCCTACGCGCAGGAGGCTATCGATAATACGGCAAGAATTGCGGACAGGTGTAATGTAGAGATTGAGTTCGGCGTGACAAAGCTGCCGAAGTTTGATGTGCCACAAGGGTACGATTCCTGGACCTATCTGAATAAACTCTGCTTCGACGGACTCAAGGAGCGTTATCCGGAGGATGACGGAACGCTTGCCGAGAAGCTTCATTATGAACTTGGTGTCATTCAGAAGATGGGTTATGTGGATTACTTTTTAATCGTTTGGGACTTTATTAACTGGGCAAGAAATCACGATATTCCGGTTGGACCAGGACGAGGAAGTGCGGCGGGAAGTATTGTTTCCTATTGCCTTCACATTACGAATATTGACCCGATTCGATACAGCCTGCTCTTTGAGCGATTTCTGAATCCGGAGCGAGTTTCCATGCCGGATATCGATATCGACTTCTGTTATGAGAGAAGACAGGAGGTTATCGATTATGTAAGTAAAAAGTATGGGGCGGACAAGGTGGTTCAGATTGTAACCTTTGGTACGCTTGCTGCAAAGGGTGTTATCCGTGATATAGCAAGAGTGCTTGATTTGCCTTATAACTTTGCAGATAATATTTCCAAAATGATTCCTAATGAGCTTAACATCACGCTTGACAGGGCATTGGAGGTGAATCCTGAGCTTCGAAAGTTGTATGAGCAGGACGAGCAGGTGCATTATCTGATTGATATGTGCAAGCGTCTGGAAGGCTTGCCGCGTCATACTTCGATGCATGCGGCAGGTGTTGTTATCTGTCAGAAGCCGGCGGATGAATTTGTTCCGTTGTCCAGAGGCAGTGATGGCTCTATCACCACACAGTTTACCATGACCACGATAGAGGAGCTCGGGCTTCTGAAAATGGATTTCCTTGGTCTTCGTACACTGACTGTAATCAAAAATGCAGTGAAAAATGTGGAAAAAACGCACGGAATTTTTATCGATGTGGATAACATTGATTATGATGATGAAAAAGTTCTGGCCTCCTTTGGTACAGGAAAGACAGATGGTGTGTTCCAGCTGGAAAGTCAGGGTATGAAAAACTTCATGAAGGAGCTCAAGCCGCAATGTCTGGAAGATATCATTGCGGGTATATCGCTTTATCGTCCGGGCCCGATGGACTTCATCCCAAGCTATATTCAGGGTAAGAACAGCCCGGAGAAGGTAACCTATGCGACACCGCAGCTTGAGCATATTTTGCAGCCGACCTATGGTTGTATCGTTTATCAGGAGCAGGTTATGCAGATTGTGCGAGACCTCGGTGGCTATACAATGGGGCGAAGTGACTTGGTGCGCCGTGCCATGAG
>CAYLWP010000226.1:0-3525 GCA_964387365.1 uncultured Roseburia sp.
GCCAATTCGGCTCATCTGTGCAAGGCTCACTTTAACACGCAAAACCTGAATTTAACAGAATATAAAATCATGACAAAAAAAGCCTTAATACAAATGTATCAAGGCTTTTCATCATTATCTATTTGAGCTTCGCCGCGTTAATTCTTGCAATGGCTCTCATGAGTGCTGCCTGGGCACGCACATTATCAATATTTGCACCATTACTTAACCTGCTTTCAGCTCTCTCTTTTGCCGCCTGGGCTCTCTCTTCATCGATTTCGCCGGGCCATTCAATGATTTCTGCAAGGATTGTTACCTCATCCGGCAGAATCTGTGCAAATCCGGCATGAAGAGCTGCATTTTTAACAGAATCATCCTGTGTGATTGTCAGAATGCCCGGGCTCACGATAACCGTAAGCGGAATATGTCCCTTATAGATACCGATTTCGCCCTCGGTTGTATTGAATTCCACCATATCCACGTCTTCATGGAAAAATTCGCGATCCGGTGTCACAATCGTCAGTTTAAACTTCTCCGCCATGTTACCCTCCACATTTCACTGTTACCAAAAATTGCTCTGCCATTCTCTCACAGGCAAATAAAACTTAGCTGATGTTTTCAGGCTTAGTTCTTTTTCGCTCTGTTGACAACATCATCAATCGTACCGGCATTTAAGAAGTAACCTTCCGGAATGTCATCATACTTACCTTCCATAATCTCCTTAAATCCACGGATTGTCTCTGCAATTGGTACGTACTTACCTTCTGTACCGGTAAACTGCTCTGCAACGTGGAAAGGCTGTGACAGGAATCTTTGAATCTTTCTTGCACGGTTTACGACAAGCTTATCTTCATCGGAAAGCTCATCCATACCAAGAATTGCAATGATATCCTGTAACTCCTTATACTTCTGCAAAATCTGCTGCACGCCTCTGGCTACATCATAATGCTCCTGTCCCACAATTCGAGGATCCAGAATTCTTGAAGTAGATTCTAACGGATCAACAGCCGGATAAATACCAAGCTCTACGATAGAACGTGAAAGAACGGTAGTTGCATCCAAGTGCGCGAAAGTTGTTGCCGGAGCCGGGTCAGTTAAGTCATCCGCAGGAACATAAACAGCCTGAACAGATGTAATGGAACCATTCTTGGTAGAAGTGATTCTCTCCTGCAAAGCACCCATTTCTGTCTGCAGGGTTGGCTGATAACCAACGGCTGAAGGCATACGTCCAAGTAACGCAGAAACCTCTGAACCTGCCTGTGTAAAACGGAAGATGTTATCAATGAATAACAATACGTCCTTTCCGCCTTTGTCACGGAAGTATTCTGCCATGGTAAGTCCTGTCAGACCTACACGCATTCTTGCTCCGGGTGGCTCATTCATCTGACCGAATACCATGGTAGTCTTGTTGATAACACCAGACTCTGTCATTTCATGATAAAGGTCATTACCCTCTCTGGTACGCTCACCTACACCGGTAAATACAGAATATCCACCATGCTCGGTAGCAATATTACGGATTAACTCCTGGATTAATACAGTCTTACCTACACCGGCACCGCCGAACAGACCAATCTTACCACCCTTCTGATACGGGCAGAGAAGGTCTACGACCTTGATACCTGTTTCGAGCAATTCTGTTTCTGTTGCCTGTTCCTTGAACTCAGGAGCAGGTCTGTGAATCGGCTCGAAGCCTACTGCTTCGGGAGCCGGCTTATTATCAATCGGCTCACCCAATACATTGAACATACGACCTAATGTATTCTCACCTACCGGAACGGAAATCGGAGCACCTGTAGCCTGTGCCTCCATTCCTCTTACCAAACCGTCTGTAGAACCCATGGCAATACATCTTACCGTATCATCACCTAAATGCTGTGCAACCTCTACTGTAAGCTCAGAACCGTCCTGTCTCTTGATCTTAATCGCTTCATTAATCTCAGGGAGCTCGCCTTCCTTAAACTTAACATCGAGAACCGCACCGACAATCTGGGTAACCTTACCAAATACTGTCTTATCTGCCATCTCTAATTTCTCCTTTTATAATTTCGAGTAACTATTCAGAGCCAATCTCGAATAATCAGCCCGACTACTCGTGCGCCGAACGCATGCAACTTTGCTGTTATTACCTTGTGCGTTCGTGTGCATGAAACAATCATATATCATAGCGCAAAGCACTATGATATCGCATCGGCGCCCGCAATAATTTCTGTTAACTCCTGCGTAATAGTACCCTGTCTTGCTCTGTTGTAGAGAAGGGAAAGCTGACCAATCATCTCCTCGGCATTGTTGGTCGCACTATCCATCGCCTGCATTCTGGCACCGTTTTCGCTTGCAACTGATTCAATCATCGCTCCGTAAATCAAGCTTGTGATGTACTTAGGTATGATTAACTCAACTGCTTCCTCTGCTTCCGGTTCAAACTCCAGAACTGCTTTACTCTCGTCCGCCTTCGGACTATCCTCTACCTTGACTGGAAGTAGCTGTAAAAGGGTCGGTACATGTGTCACAGTATTCTTAAATCCTGTATATGCAACATAAATCTCCCCGATCTCACCTGTTGCAAAATCCTCAAGTACCCGTCTACTGATCTTCATGGCATCCGCATAAACCGGTTCTTCAATTATATTGGAATAATCCTCACGAACCTCATAACCAATTTTTGCGAGCGCATCTCTTCCCTTGCTTCCAACTGCATAGATTACAACATCATCCTTTTCAAATCCGCCGTTTTTTACCAGCTTCACAACGTTGGAATTATAACCTCCCGCAAGTCCGCGGTTGGCACTGACTACAATAATTCCCTTTTTCCCGCCGGAGGCCGCACTCAGATACGGATGGTTGATATTACCGGCCTTGGAAAGCATGGATGCAACGGTATCATACATACAGGAAAAATAATTCTTGGAACGTTCTGCACGTCCCTTGGAACGCTGTAACTTAACCGTTGAAACCAGCTTCATTGCCTTTGTAATCTGCTGCGTGCTTTGTACAGAGCCCTTACGCCTTTTTATATCTCTCATGGAAGCCATAAGAAAACTCCTTTCCTATTCAAAGATGCCCACAGATTCTAATGGAAGCGCTTCTTGAACTCTTCAATTGCTGCAACAAGCTTTGACTCTGTTTCATCAGAGATAACCTGTTCTTCCCTAATTGCCTGCGGAATCTCCGGATGCTGTGCATCAAGGAATTCAAAGAATTCTCCCTCGAATCTTGTAATATCAGCAACCGGCACATCTAATAAATATTTCTTAGTAGCAACGTACAGAATGATAACCTGATACTCTACCGGCATCGGCTTGTACTGTGGCTGCTTTAAGACTTCCTTGATTCGAACACCCTGTTCCAGCTTTTCCTTGGTATCTGCATCAAGCTCGGAACCGAACTGTGCAAAGGATGCAAGCTCACGATACTGAGCAAGCTCAACTCGGATAGGTGCTGCAATCTTCTTCATCGCCTTAATCTGGGCAGAACCACCAACTCGTGATACGGAAAGACCTGCGTTAACGGCTGGTCTGAAACCGGAGTTGAACATTTCTGTTTCCA
>CAYLWP010000227.1:0-3468 GCA_964387365.1 uncultured Roseburia sp.
CTATAAATTTCCATGTTGATATGATAAAATGGCAACAGCGACAGAGTACGTTATTTCAAGCAGATTTGTAATGACAGATGGTGGAAAGGATAAAGTTATCATGATATTTGAAAGTCATGCACATTATGACGACGAAGCCTTTGATGAGGATAGAGAAGCCCTGTTATCTTCTTTGCAGGATAATGGGATTGAATATGTGATAAATGTAGGTGCAAGCCTGAAAAGTACGGAAATGACCGTGGAGCTGACAACGAAATATCCGTTTATCTACGGGGCAGCAGGAGTGCATCCAAGCGAAACCGCAGAGTTGACAGAGGAAACCTTTGCATGGCTCAGGGAACAATGTATGCAGCCTAAAATAGTTGCCGTTGGCGAGATAGGACTTGATTATTACTGGGAGGAGCCGGAGCATGAGGTACAAAAAGTCTGGTTTGAGAAACAGTTAGAGCTTGCAAGGGAAATCAGAAAACCGGTCATTATCCATTCCAGGGAAGCGGCGAAGGACACCTACGATATCATGTGTGCTCATAAGGCAAAGGAAATCGGAGGCGTAGTTCACTGCTATTCTTATAGTGCTGAAATGGCAATTGATTTTGTAAAAATGGGATTTTATATCGGAATAGGCGGCGTGGTGACCTTTAAAAACGGTAAAAAAATGAAGGAAGTCGTAGAGGCGGTTCCGTTGGAAAGAATCCTGTTGGAAACAGATTGTCCCTATCTGGCTCCGGAGCCGAACAGAGGAAAAAGAAACTCTTCGCTGAATATTCCCTACATTGCAAAGCAGATAGCAGCCATAAAGGGTATTTCGTACGAGGAAGTAGTAACGGTAACAAATGAAAATGCAAAAAAGTTATTTTTTGCAGAATCATAGCATATATTGATAAGAGAAGGGAATTATATGGCAACATTAGGAAATCCAACCAATACAATTGCAATTTTACAGAAGTACAATTTTAATTTTCAGAAGAAATTCGGACAGAACTTCCTGATAGACTCCAACATATTGGAGCATATTATTGATGCTGCGGAGATTACAAAGGAGGATTGTGTGCTCGAAATTGGTCCGGGTATTGGAACCATGACACAGTATCTTTGTGAAAATGCCAGAGAAGTTATAGCGGTAGAAATTGATAAAAAGCTGATTCCGATTTTGGAAAATGATACCTTGGCAGCTTATGACAATATTACGATTATCAATGAAGATATTCTTAAGGTAGATATTAATAAAATCGTGCAGGAGAGGAACAACGGAAAGCCAATTAAGGTAGTAGCGAATCTCCCATACTATATTACAACTCCGATTATCATGGGCTTATTTGAGAGTCATGTGCCATTGGACAATATTACAATTATGGTGCAGAAAGAAGTGGCAGACCGTATGCAGGTAGGACCCGGTACAAAGGATTACGGAGCCTTATCCCTTGCTGTACAGTATTATGCCAAGCCCAAGGTAATGCTGACTGTACCGGCAGGCTGTTTTATGCCAAAGCCGAATGTAGACAGTGCGGTAATCAGACTTACCAGATATCAGACCCCACCGGTACAGGCTGTCGATGAGAGCTTTATGTTTGATATCATCAGAGCTTCTTTTAACCAGAGACGTAAAACCCTCGTAAACGGATTGACAAATGCGTCCGGCTTAAGGGTTACAAAGGAAGCAGTTCTTGAGGTTTTAGAGAAAATGAATCTTCCGGCAACAATTCGAGGAGAAGCACTAATGTTAGAACAATTTGCCAAATTATCCGACTTGTTAATAGAATTGAGATAATAAACTTTTTTATCATCATCTATTATGTTAATAAAAGTAACTTTTTTGTAATAATTTGGAAATTTCAGTTGATTTATAAGGCATGCTGTACTATAATAACAGCAAAAGTACAAATAGGAAATAAGTCCTATTATTCACCCGCAAAGAAAGAAGTGTATTTGATGAATTTTATCGGCGCAGCGGTAACAGACGTTGGAACTGTTAAGCCTGTGAATCAGGACAGCTTAACATTGAAAATTGCAAACTCTTCCCGAGGAACCGTCTGCCTTGCAGTAATCTGTGACGGATTAGGAGGATTACAGCAAGGAGAGGTAGCCAGTGGAAATGTGATTCTGGCATTTGATAAATGGTTCAGAGAGGATTTTTTAAAGTCTGATTATGAATGGACAGCGGAGCAGGTAAGAGGCGCGTGGGAAGATATCGTTTTTACCATGAACAAAAAGATTAAGGAGCACGGAATCAGGGAAGGTGTTGAGCTTGGAACGACACTGACAGCCATTCTTTTTGTCAGAGATCAATACTATATTATTCATGTTGGTGATAGCAGAATCTATGAATTAAGCAATGTATGCAGACAGCTGACCAAGGATCAGACGCTGATTGCACAGGAGATAGAAAGAGGTGCGTTAACACCGGAGCAGGCGCTAACGGATAGCAGAAGAAATGTGTTATTGCAGTGTATTGGTGTAACAGAGAACCTTGTGCCCGAATTTTTAAGTGGAAATACAATAGGAGAAACGACCTATTTATTGTGCACAGACGGTTTTAGACATGTCATATCAGAAGGAGAAATTTATCAGTATTGCAGGGCGGAGGAGAACGCAACACAGGAAGCAATGCATAATCATTTGTACAGCCTGACAGAATTAATTAAACAGCGAGGAGAACGTGATAACATATCGGCAGTTTTAGTTAAGATAGGGATGTAAATAATGTTAGAGATTGGAACCGTATTTGATGGTAAATACAGAATACTGAGTAAGGTCGGTCAAGGTGGAATGAGTACCGTTTACCTTGCCATTAATGAAAAAGCAAATAAGCCGTGGGCGATTAAGGAAGTCCGTAAGGATGGCGTACAGAACTTTGAGGTAGTCAGGCAGAGCTTGTTAGTAGAAACCGATTTGCTAAAAAAGCTAAGTCATCCGAATCTCCCCAGTATTATTGATATCATCGATCAGGATGACAACTTCCTGATTGTTATGGATTACGTTGAAGGTGTTACCTTGAATAAAATTCTTAACGAGAACGGAGCCCAAAAGCAGGAGGACGTAGTAAACTGGGCGATACAGTTATGCGATGTGTTACAGTATCTGCACACAAGAGAGCCATCCATTATATACAGAGATATGAAGCCCTCGAATGTCATGCTCAGATACGATGGAAGTGTTGTATTAATTGACTTTGGTACGGCAAGAGAGTATAAGAAGCAGGCGACAGGAGATACGACATGTCTCGGTACACAGGGATATGCGGCACCGGAGCAGTTTGGCGGACAGGGACAAACAGACGCGAGAACCGATATTTATTGTCTGGGAGCAACGATGTATCATCTGCTAACCGGTCATAATCCGTCGGAGCCACCGTATGAGATGTATCCGATTACACATTGGGATTCGACCTTATCCAGTGGTCTGGAGGGAATTATCCTAAAGTGTACACAGAAGAATCCGGAAGACAGATATCAGTCAGCTGAAGAACTG
>CAYLWP010000228.1:0-3428 GCA_964387365.1 uncultured Roseburia sp.
AGGATGGGCGTGTAACCTTTTTCGGAGATGAAGAGGCAGTGTGCCGTGCAAATATCGGTCTGAGAACAGCGGAAAGAATTCTTATAAAAATAGGAAGCTTTCAGGCAGAAACCTTTGACGAGTTATTTGAAAATACAAAGGCACTTCCGTGGGAGGATTACATTCCGGCAGATGGTAAGTTCTGGGTTGCAAAGGCAGCAAGCGTTAAGAGTAAGCTCTTTTCACCGTCTGACATCCAGTCCATTATGAAAAAAGCCATGGTAGAACGGTTGAAGCAGGTATATCATGTAAGCTGGTTTTCCGAAGAGGGACAAAGCTTCCCAATCCGAGTATTCTTAATGAAGGATATCGTAACAATCGGACTTGACACAACAGGAGAGTCCTTACATAAGCGCGGTTACAGAAAGCTTACCGCAAAAGCACCGATTGCAGAGAATCTTGCAGCTTCTCTGATTATGCTGACTCCGTGGAATGAAAGCAGGATTTTGGTAGATCCGTTTTGCGGAAGCGGAACGATTCCGATAGAGGCGGCGCTAATGGCAGCTAATATGGCACCGGGTATGAAAAGAGGATTTACAGCGCTCAAATGGGAGCATATTGTTGCCAAGGATGTGTGGGACGATTGTTATGAAGAGGCACGTTCCATGGTGGATACCTCTGTAAAGGTACAGATTGAGGGGTATGATATTGATCCGGAAATGATTAAGATTGCCAAGCAGAATGCAAGACTTGCAGGCGTAGAGCATATGATTCATTTTGAAACCAGAGGCGTAGAGCAATTGGCGCATAAGGAACAGTATGGCTTCCTTATTACTAATCCGCCGTATGGAGAGAGACTGGAGGAGAAGGCTAATATTCCGCCGCTTTATAAGAAGATAGGTGAACGTTTCAAGAAGCTGGATACCTGGTCCATGTATCTGATTACTTCCTATGAGAATGCAGAGAAAGATATAGGAAGAAAGGCAGATAAAAATCGTAAGATATATAACGGAATGATGAAGACCTATTATTATCAGTTCTTAGGTCCTAAGCCACCGAAAAAAACACAAGATTAGAGGAAAGAGGCGCAGGAAGCGATGGACATGATACAGAAGAGAGACAGACTTTATCGGGGAACTGTCATAGCAGCCATGTTGTTTGCCCTGCTGAGCATTTGTCTGGTGGCAGGCTTTAAGCACTTTGAGGATTATCTTGATTCTCACGGACGAATTGCCGTAGTGGCGGGGGCAGCGCTGACAGGGCAGGGAAGCTCTCCGATAAGCTATCTCAGCAAAAGAAACTTTCCTGTTAAGATTGTGGACGAGCCGGGCGCAAAGCTTGTGGTGCCGTTTACTACCCCGATTCAAAAGGAAAGAATCAGCTTCGCCGAAGAGTTTACTCAGGATAAGCTTGTAATCACATTAGCAGACGGCAGTTCTTATATAGAAGAAGGAGCTGTTTTGACGAGCGATTCGGCATGGACGGAAGCGGTCGGCGTGTATAAGCATGAAAATGATATAGCCATAGAGGTTTATTACAAGAAGCCGGGTGTGTATGAAGCTTCCTACGAGAATGGCGTACTCACGGTTTCTTTTATGCCGTTGCGGGAACAGTATGAAAAAGTAATTGTAGTACATACACCATGGGATGACAGAAGTTATCTCTTGCTTGAGGAATGGAACAAAAACATATTGAAGCTGCAGCAGGATTATAAGGTGAAAATATATTCAACCACAGCCATGCAGGAAAAATACAGCGAGGAAGAAGTAATCGATTTTGCTAACCGTGTCCATGCAGACATGGTAATTGGCATGTCACTCGAGGAATCGCAGGGGATGGATGTAGTGACTGTCTGTAACCTGGAATACTTTATTCCTGAATTTGGCAATGTGGAGCTGGCGGCAATCATGGAACAGGAGTATGCACTTGCAACAGGACTGCAGCCGCTTGGCGTGAAGGCGTGTGAAGACGAGCAGAGCTGGTTGAAAAAATCAGGTGTTCCGACAGCAATGACGCAGTTTGGCGTTTTGTTGAATAAACGGGATGTGGAGCAGACATATGCTTTGAACCAAAATATGATAAGGGCATTGGGCAATATCATAAAGGAGATAACAGAATAACGGAAAGGCATGGTCAGATAAATGAAAATAGATAAAATTATATTTGCAACAGGAAATGAAGGCAAGATGAAAGAGGTCAGAATGATACTGGCTGATTTGCAAATTCCGGTATTATCTATGAAGGAAGCAGGAATTTCTGCCGATATAGATGAAAACGGAAAGACTTTCGAAGAGAATGCAGTAATTAAGGCACAGGCAGTTGCGGCATATGCAGACAAGAATGAAAACGTAGCTGTACTGGCGGATGATTCCGGTCTTGAAATCGACTATTTGAATAAGGAACCGGGCATTTATTCTGCAAGATATATGGGAGAAGATATTTCCTATACAATAAAGAATGCCAATCTGATCGAAAGACTGAACGGAGTTCCCGTTGAAATGAGAACTGCAAGATTCGTGTGTGCCATTGCGGCAACTTTACCGGACGGAACAGGTCTTGTTACCAGAGGAACGGTGGAAGGAATCATAGGATATGAGGAAAAGGGAGAGAATGGATTTGGTTACGATCCTATTTTTTACCTGCCTGAATATCAGTGCTATTCAGCAGAGCTTGACCCGGAGACGAAGAATAAAATCAGTCACAGGGGAAAGGCACTCGAACTTATGAAACGGGAATTAAGAAATGCCATTACAAAATAAAGGGAAAAAGTACTCGTCAGAGCGAGGGGAACGCTATGAGAATTCTGATTATTAGTGACACACATAGGAAAAATGATAACTTTTTTACTGTCATACAAAACGCCGGGAAACTTGATATGGTTATACATCTTGGAGATGTAGAGGGAAGTGAATATACAATTGAACAGGCAGCAGGTTGCCCGGTGGAAATGGTGGCAGGAAATAATGATTTTTTTACCTGTTTACCTTCAGAAAAGACTTTACAAATAGGTAAGTACCGTGTTATGATAACACACGGTCATCGGTACTATATCGGAATGGGCAATGAGATGCTCAAGGAAGAAGCCGTAGCTCACGGTATGGATATAGTTATGTATGGACATACACACAAGCCGGTGGTTGATATCTCTGACGACATTATTGCCATCAATCCCGGAAGCCTTTCCTATCCGAGACAGGATAACAGAAGACCGTCCTATATTATTATGGAGACTGATGAGCAGGGTGAAGCAACGTTTTCCATACATTATATATGATGAAATAAAATGTATGAAAAAAAGTAAAAAAGTTGTTGACACGTAAATGGATATCAGATATAATAACACTTGTCGCTGCGAGAGATAAGGTGACAACAGACGATGAAGAGTACTTCTTCGTTACATAACGGGGTGTGGCTCAGCTTGGCTAGAGCGCCTGCTTTGGGAGCAGGAG
>CAYLWP010000229.1:0-3419 GCA_964387365.1 uncultured Roseburia sp.
ATCAGTTCATTATAAAAATTTAATTTTTTTGTCTTGACAACTGACCCATTATAATGTGGCTGGCTTTTTAGAACGGGCTAATAAAATAGAACATATGAATATTTATGTATCCTCTGATACAAAAGAAATGATAGTTAGTGCTGATAGAGAGGTGAGTTTTGAAACGCTAGCAACCTATCTTGGTATTATAGCATGGGATATAGAAATGATACAAATATTAAATGGTGAAGCTGATTGGGGATTTGAATTTATTGTAAAAGATATGGAAACAGAAAAAGTATTATATACTGCATCGTGTCCAGAAGAAAGAGTTAAGATATATGAAAGTTTTTGGGATGAAATTGAAAAATAGAAAAAAAGCTTCAAGAGCTTGAAAACCCGACTTTTAAAGCGAAAACATAAAAAAGTCGGGGTGAAAATTTCAGAGTACCCCGACTTTTAGAGTAAAACCGGAAAATGTCGTTCCGGTCGGACAAAGACTATAATTAAGCCAATTCAATCTACGCGTAGTGGGTGTTAAGTGTCGCACCAGCCGACTGCCATGGTAGACGGCTGATGTGGTCCCCCATTGAGCCCGAATTTTATATAGTTCCTACCAAATAATTTATTGCGATACAATAAATAAAGGAACCGGCCTCCCGGTTTTTCTTAAAAAACTCATAACAAAATAAAAAAGTTACTACAAATCTGCAAGAATTTGGAAATTCACTTGCAAAAACTAACAATAATATGATATAGTTTTAATTGTAATACTTTTGTAATAACTAAAGTTGGGAGGTATAATATATGATGGGAGTTACAATGGAGGAAAGCACGATTGACCGCTTAATCGCATTAGGTACTGTCACATATGAAACAACCGGTTGGGGGACCGGAGAAATCATAGTAAAGTGCCGTTCAAACACAAAGTGTGAGGAAGAGTCATTGAACAAGGCAGTGATTACATTTACTGTGAACGAAGGTGACATCGAGAAGGAAAACGTAGAGGCGTGTGTAGTAAAGGAGCTTGGTAAGAGGCTTGAAACAAAGGAAGTACGTGTATTGACAGTAGAGGATAAGAAGTATAATATTGCAAAGCGTAAGTTTAAGGCATGGAAGAATAAGTATAAGGATGAACATAAGTCATCATAAGCAGAGTGTATAAGGGCTGATTATGAGTACAGTAAATAGATTGTAACAGAAAAGGAAAACCACATTTTCAAGCGAAAATGTGGTTTTTTTAATGTGCGCCCGGCGGGCGCACATAGGAAGAACAATTATGCAGTCAAATCTGACTTGGAAGAAGCGCTGTCCTTCTTGCTCTTGGAAGCAGTAGTGCTGTCAAGACTTGCAGCAACGCCTTCCTGCTGTTTTTTCAGATTCTTCTGTGCAGTTGAAAGCATCAGCTTGATTCTGTTAAGCTGGTTAACCTCAGAAGCACCCGGGTCATAGTCAATAGCAACGATATTCGCTTCAGGATGACGCTTACGAAGCTCTTTGATAACACCCTTACCCACAACGTGGTTTGGCAGACAGCCAAACGGCTGAGTACATACAATATTAGGTGCATCACTATGTATTAATTCAAGCATTTCTCCTGTTAAGAACCAGCCTTCACCGGTCTGATTACCGATGGAAACAATTTCAGATGCCTGCTTGGCAGTTTCATAAATACTTGCAGGCGGGTCAAAATGTCTGCTCTTTGTAAACGCTTCAGCAGCAGGCTTACGGAGCATCTCAATTGCCTTAATACCAAGCTCGCTAAGCTTTGCGGCCTTCTTGCTGGTTCCAAGATGCTCAGCCTTATATAACTGGTTATAGAAGCAGTAGAACATGAAGTCCATTAAGTCAGGAACGACAGCCTCTGCACCTTCCTGCTCTAAAAGCTCTACCAAATGATTGTTGGCTGCAGGAGAGAACTTAACAAGAATCTCACCAACAACGCCGACACGAGGCTTCTTGATTGCCAATGTAGGAATTGCATCGAATTCCTCAATCATTTCCCGACACATTCTCTTAAAGGTAGTATGTGGCATAATCTTACGTCCAAGGAAGTCACAACACTTCTTAATCCACTTCTGATGAACCTCTTCAACGGAGCCCGGAACGGCTTCGTAAGGGCGCATTCTGTATACGCAACGCATGAAGATATCACCGAAGGTTACCGCATAGACAGCACGAAGCATCAGCATAGGAGTCAGCTTAAAGCCCGGATTGCTTTCCAACTTGGATAAGTTAATGGAAATAACCGGAATATGCGGATAACCTGCCTTGGCGAGTGCACGGCGGATGAAACCGATATAGTTTGTAGCACGGCAGCCACCGCCGGTCTGAGTCATGACAAGTGCAAGATGGTCAGTATCATATTCTCCGGATAAAACAGCCTCCATCAGCTGACCAACAACCAGCAGGGATGGATAGCAGGCATCATTATTTACATACTTCAATCCGATATCCACGCTCTTGCGGTTATCGTTATTTAATACAACAAGATTATATCCGCATCTCTTAAAGGTCGGCTCCAGTAAGTCAAAATGGATAGGAGACATCTGTGGACACAGAATGGTATAGTTTTTACGCATTTCCTTTGTGAAGATAACACGATTGAGCTTGCTGGAACGAATCTCTCTTGTCTGATGCTTCTGCTCTCTTACACGGATAGCGGAGAGAAGAGAACGAACACGGATTCTGGCAGCGCCAAGGTTGTTAACCTCATCAATCTTAAGGCAGGTATAAATCTTGCCTGATTCGGTAAGGATATCGCTAACCTGGTCGGTAGTAACAGCATCAAGTCCGCAACCAAAGGAATTGAGCTGGATTAAGTCAAGATCCTCACGGGTCTTTACAAAGCTTGCAGCAGCATACAGTCTGGAATGATACATCCACTGGTCGGAAACACGCAGAGGACGTTCTGGCTGTGCAAGGTGGGAAACAGAGTCCTCCGTTAAAACAGCAATGTCGTAGGAGGTAATCAGCTCAGGGATACCGTGGTTAATCTCAGGGTCGATATGATAAGGACGACCGGCAAGTACAATACCACGCTTATGGTTTGCTTCCAGATAAGCAATGACTTCCTCGCCCTTTTTGTACATATCCTGACGAACAGCATCCATCTCAGCCCAGCCTGCATTAACGGCAGCTGTAATCTCACCGGCAGGAATGTCGGAGAACTCCTTGATTAATTCCTGTGCAACCAGTTCGGCAGAAGTAAATGCCATAAACGGATTTTTAAAAATAACCTCTCCGCGACCGATAGCCTCTACATTATTCTTGATATTCTCAGAGTAAGAGGTAACAATCGGACAGTTATAGTGGTTGTTTGCTTCGCTAAATTCGTTTCTTTCGTAGAAAAGAGACGGGTAGAAGATGAAATCAACATTCTGCTGAATCAGCCATTCAATATGTCCGTGTGCCAGCTTTGCAGGATAACACTCGGATTC
>CAYLWP010000230.1:0-3411 GCA_964387365.1 uncultured Roseburia sp.
TCCCGAAAATAAAGGTTTAGAAAGAAAAATAAGGTAGTAAATTTGACACTACCTCGTAGAAAGACGGGTTATAAAAATGAATCAAGAAAAAATTGGGAAATTTATTTCCGAGTGTCGTAAGGAAAAAAATCTTACACAATTACAATTGGCAGAAAAACTTAACATTACTAACAGAGCGGTATCAAAGTGGGAAACCGGAAAAAGTTGTCCTGATGCATCAATTATGATGGAATTGTGCGGTATATTAGGGATAACAGTCAATGACCTGCTCTCTGGAGAAAGGATTACTATGGAAAACTATCAAAAAAATGCCGAAGACAATCTTGTTGAACTGTACCAAAAAAAAGAAAAAGCTACAAAGGATTTATTAAAATTTGAACTCATTTTTATTGTAATATCAGTTTTACTTGTACCTATTCATTTTGCAATCAATTATTATTATCCTGAAAACAATGGAACAGGTATAGGAATGTTATTATCAATTATTGCTCTTGCTTTTTTTATAATTTATTTTGTGACTCATTATGAGATTCGACTGAAATAAGGCTACCGCTGGCTGATGAAAGCTACACGGTTGCAAATGCACATGAAGAGTAAAAAAGTATGTAACAGAGATTATTTTATCGAATGATGAAGATGGTGTTGCTAAGTGGCTTGAAGAGAATTTATATTTGGAGGAACATTAACCATTGAGGATAACAATAATTCGTCATGGAAAAGTGAATATGAAGTGGTCCAAGAAGTGTTCTTCGGGGGAATATGATAGGGCTTGTGAGAAATATGATATAAGTGAACTTGAAAATATCAATATGCCCCCATTAGAGGAACTAAATGGCAAGATTTATGTAAGTACATTATCACGCAGCAAAGGAACTGCGAAAAGTCTGTTTCCTAACAGAGAATACGGTGAAATGCCGGAAATTGGTGAAGTCCCATTGAAATCCTTTGCGGATACACAAAAACGATATCCTCTGTGGATATGGAATGTTCTTGGCAGGCTGCAATGGTATATGGGTAGTGCACGTCAATCAGAAAAGCGAAGTGATACCATACAGCGGGCAAACAAAGTGATTGATTTATGTGAGAGTGAAAAAAGAGATTGTATTCTGGTCACGCATGGCTTTTTTATGAAAACACTAATCGCCGTGCTGAAAAAAAGAGGATATATCTTGTCAGGTAATAATCAGCTAAAAATAGAGAATCTGCAGATGATTTTAGCGGAGGATGATAGAACATGATAATTCTAATTACAGGGGCATCACATACCGGAAAGACCGCTCTTGCGCAGAAAATGCTTGAAAAATATAAATATCCGTATTTATCCATAGACCATTTGAAAATGGGTTTAATCCGAAGCGGAAATACTGCACTTACACCGACGAGTGAGGAAGCTGACCTTACAGCGTATTTGTGGCCAATCGTATGCGAAATGGTGAAAACCGCAATAGAAAACAAACAGAATCTGATTGTTGAGGGGTGCTATATTCCTTTTGACTGGGAAAGCTATTTTGAAAGCGAATATCTGGAACAGATTAGATACTATTGTCTGGTAATGAGCGAGGACTATATCAGAAATCATTTTTCAGATATCAAGAAATATGGAAATGTCATCGAAAACCGGTTAGATGATGAATGGTGTACCTTGGAGAATGTGTTGCAGGATAACGCACGAATGTTAGAGCTTGCGAAAAGGCACAAGGTAAATTATGTGCTTATTGAGGATAAGTACGAAATGAACATAGAATTGTAGCTTTTTCATTAAGGGGATATAAGCGGATTGGGAGGTACATAATGAACGATCTTTTTATTCAGCGTCTGTCCATAGACTGGAATAAGATTGCAAGAAACAGTTACTTGCGTGAGATAGACGCAATCAAAGGAGTGGAAGAGCTGGTATTTGATAAACCAGTCACCTTTTTTGTGGGTGAGAATGGAAGCGGAAAATCCACTCTGCTGGAAGCGCTTGCGGTTGCGTACGGTTTTAATCCAGAAGGCGGAACGAAGAATTATGTTTTTTCTACATATGATTCCCATTCGCAGTTGCATGAGGCAATCCGGATTTCAAAAGGGTATCGCAAGGCAAGCTGGGGATATTTCCTGCGTGCGGAAAGCTTTTACAATGTGGCAACGCAAGAGGAAGAATATGCAGATATAGATCACCCTTCCAAGAAATATCATGAGAAATCTCACGGCGAAAGCTTTCTTGCACTTGCACAGAATCAGTTGCGACCAAACGGTTTATATATATTCGATGAGCCGGAGGCTGCACTGTCTCCGCAAAGGCAATTAACATTACTTATGGAGATACATGCGTGCGCAAAACAGGGTTCGCAGTTTATTATCGTTACACACTTGCCTATTTTACTGGGAATACCGGATGCACAGATTGTATCGTTTGATGATGGAAAAATACATAATTGCGAGTATGAGGATACGGAAAGCTATAAAGTAACAGAAATGTTTATTAACAACAGGGAGTTCCTGCTTGACAGACTGCTTTCAGACTAAGGAAATGCAGCGGAGGAATGAGATGACAGAAAAAACACATGAGACAACATCCGGAACAATCCATTATTGGATTAATATTATTGATGCAGAGACGACAACCTTAGTTTTTTTGCCGGGCTTAACTGCGGATCATCGCTTATTCGAAAAGCAATTACAATATTTTGAAAATAAATATAATGTATTTGTCTGGGACGCACCTGGGCATGCAGCCTCATGGCCGTTTTGCTTTGATTTTAGCTTGATGGATAAGGCAAAATGGTTGCATGAAATTCTGGAACGGGAAAAAGTAGCAAAACCTGTTATCATAGGTCAATCTATGGGCGGTTATGTAGGACAGGCCTTTACGGAATTGTACCCGGATGAGTTGAAGGGCTTCGTGTCTATTGACTCGGCTCCGCTACAAAGAAAGTATGTAACAGCTTTAGAAATCTGGCTGTTGAAAAGAATGGAGCCTGTTTATTATCATTATCCATGGAAATCCTTGTTGAAATCAGGAACAAACGGAGTTGCTACGTCAGACTACGGAAGAAAGCTGATGCATGAAATTATGATGACCTACGACGGTAATCAAAAAAGATATTCTCAAATTTCCGGTCATGGATTTAAGATTCTTGCAGAAGCAATGGAAAAGAACTTGCCATATGAAATCAAATGTCCGGCGTTATTGATTTGTGGCGAAAAGGATAGAGCCGGCTCCTGTATCAGATATAATAAAGCATGGCACAAAAATACAGGAATCCCCATTGAATGGATAAAGGACGCAAGGCATAATTCCAATACGGACAAGCCGGAGCTTGTGAATGAGCTGTTGGAGAATCTTGTGAAACAGGTTTGAGGTAGTTGAGGTGGAAGTTTGAAACAAAGAGGTAGTGGATAGAGAATAAATTTGGGCATCACAAACAA
>CAYLWP010000231.1:0-3406 GCA_964387365.1 uncultured Roseburia sp.
AAACCAGTGGAGCTAAGCAAAGCTTAGCTCCGGTGCTCCTGATGCGAAATAATCATTGCTTTACTATTCTCATATTTACACCCTTTCACAATTTTATTTGTTATTGCATAATTGTCTGATTCTTTTTTTATAATATATTTATGACTCTAAGTATGTTGATTCTCAATTAAAACCTTGTTGCTTGCACTTGAAGTATCGCTATTGGAAATAGTCTGTATTCCCACTACGGCTACAATTATTGCACATATTATTGCTATAATTAGCGGTACTTTACTTCTCACTTTATTGCTTATGGCCAAGCCAATAATAATAATTATTATTGCGCTAATATACCAATACATTAACGTTACAGCCGTCATTATCACCCCCAATAGTGCAGCCCCAATAATTTCTTTCAACAATCCATTTGCTAAATCAAAATAATACACTGCAAATACTTTATGATACAAAATCAAAAGAGCTATTGTCCATCCTAACCATATAATTCCTAATACTGATTCACTCATAAGCGCCTCCATCTTTATTTTTTTTTAACATTTTCTACCCTACCTTAGTCATAACATTGTCCAACCTCCTATTCTTTTGACACTTAATTTCGCAGAAATATGCTAAGTTATAAGTCGATTATAGCAATACAGTACTTTTGTATTTTGTAAATATACCATTTTAGCTAGACTATATACAAAAAGGAGTATACAATATGTTAGGAGAACAAATACGGGACTTACGTTTAGCACGCAATATCAGCCAAGTTGCTCTTGCAAATCATCTTGGCGTTACCAAGCAAAGTGTCAGCAGCTGGGAAAATAACAACATTCTCCCGTCATTAGATATGCTGAAAAAAATTGCACAATATTTTTCTTGCACCACGGATTACTTACTGGAATTAGAAAACGACAGGCTTTATATTGATACCTCAGACTTGACCATCGAGCAGATTGCTCATGTACAGCTATTGGTTCAAGACTTAATAGAACTGAATTCTAAGATAAAAAAATGACGAAGGAATGTATCTACACGCCTTCGTCTTTTCATTTACTTCTGCAATTGTTACTTCGCACTCTTTATACGCTTATCCAAATACCACAATGCTATTCCGGCATATTCTTTCTTCTTGCCATCTGCGCCAGTAGTCGCATATCTAGCCCTCGTCGTTTCAAGCATCTTTTTGTTCCATATGCCTTGCTTTTGCATTTTTCTCATTTCAGCAATCAGAGTATTCAGTAATTCTTTTCTATTCTCTTTTAACAGATGACGTTCTGCATTCAGATTCAAAGTCTTATCAATATCCTGCTGAATCTCCTCATCGTCTGCAAAAATCGCTCCTGTCGCTGAACTATATTGTATATGAACCAATGTTGATTTATCCAACGGATTAACCTTTATAAGCGAATTTCCCTTATGCGTATCGCATGTGTCATCAGAACCTTTTGTTCCTTCTATGTGCCCCAAACAAGCACCAAGCATATTCTGATAATTAAGCCTCTCTACATCCGACAGCTTATCTTCCGGATACCAATGTTCAATCTTCATATGTTCCTTATCTATTCGTCGCATTCAATAAGCGCAAAGATATCCTTGCTCTTCTAAAAGTTTCTCTCGAACATCATCTTTATCCTTATAACCGTCATAGTATGCGAATTTCTCTTTACGATACTTAGTCAAGGATTCCGGTTCAGTTCCTTTCCTGATATATAGCATCTAGTTCTCCCAATTCTCTGTTTCAAAGTCATATCTTGTTCTAAGCTCAACAAGCAACGGATGTGTTGGTGCTGTATTAATTTCAAGTTCCTCTAATACCACTTTCGCAGCATCATATCGTTCTTCGTCCATAGCATTATAAAAAGCTTCTACTTTCTCCTGTACTTCCTTTGTAACTTCCTTAGTACCTTGATATACAGACAGCGAAGTATTTACATCAATTCCATAATGCGAATAGCTATAATTTATTTCTTCATCATCTACATCAATTAACCATACATCTTTTGCAGAAGCAAACAAAATAGGCGAATGTGTTGCTGCTATGAACTGAACATTAGGGAATACCGTTCTAAGTGCATTAATAACATTCCACTGCCACTTCGGATGCAAATGCATATCAATCTCATCAATCAATACAACGCCCGCCGTTTCAGCGACCTTATCCTTTTTTGCCGGATTCAAAACTGCCATTCGATATGCAATATCAAAGACCATCCATATCAATGACTGATAACCTGCACTCAACTGCATTACAGGCTGTACCTGTCCATCTTTTTTATATAATACTTCTTCGTTTTGCTTATCATAAAACACTTCATGGTCTGTGCAATTTTCCATATGATTCATAAAGTCCGCTACTGCTTTCTTTACAGCCTCATACTCTGATATCTTCATCTCTTTCTGCCATGAAATCTGTTCCATTCTTGCACACCAATTAAGTAATAGCTTTATATTCGAAGCTTCTACAAGAGTATCCGTATAACCTACCGTACGAAAATACTGTTTTCTGAACACATTCTCTGACTTTTCTCTTTTTTGTGCCCATACTCTACCGGCTCCAAGATAAGTAAGAATAGGAAGTTCTGTATTATCATCCTCTGCCATTTTCTCTGCTTTTCTGCATATATCTCTTGGCTGTGTCGTACTCTTTGAGGCCTTTATACTACTCCTACCTCTAGTCCATGAAATTTCCTCACCATATAAATCAACATTCATCGAGACTTCTACCGGTACGAAATGTTTCTTACTGTAAGAGCCATCTCCAACTGTTGCATATGATGTACGCACTTCATCTGCCGAAAAATGTCTTGTAGCTACTCCTTCTAAGCCTGCCACAAAGCCTCCCATTCCCACTGCAATCGCTTCTAAAATAGAGGTTTTTCCTTTCCCATTTACACCTTTAATTAAATTAAATCCCGGCTTAAAGTCTATTGTCTTTTCTTCTATTCCTTTGAAATTTTTTATAGCAACATTTTGGATTATCATTCGGATTCCCCCTATAAGCTGATTACTACTTAACATAAGTTTATCAAAGCATTAATCTTATTTCAATATGGTTTTGGTATATGTTCATGCAGCAGTAGCACCTGTTCTTTACTTAATCTTATCATTTTGCAAGCACCTCATATGCTTCTATATTCTGCTTTATCAAACGTTCTGAAACCGCTGTATTTTTTTACAAAAACGGCACCATATATACCGGCAGATAATGAATACCATTCTCCCATTTATAATCTTTGGTGTGAACAACGTATTTGTCTCTAATTCGGCTACTATACTTATCACAAAATACATCTAAAGATTTATGTTCTCTGTAGTTTCCTGATTTCACTTCAACCGGACTGATTTTATCTCCCGTTGAAATCAAGAAATCTATCTCATACAAATGATTTGATGTATCACTTGGCATCGTATAATAAAACAG
>CAYLWP010000232.1:0-3356 GCA_964387365.1 uncultured Roseburia sp.
ATTATATATCAAAATCCTTGAGAATAGGGTGTCAACTTTTATGATACAACATCAGTGCTTAATGTGGACGATGTGATTGAAACAGCAAATCATTTCCGTTGTATTGATATGATTATTGATAATGCAAAGGCAACTCTGACAGAGAAGTTTATCAAAGAACTTCATCTGCTCTTAAAGAATAGTACAAGTGATTCCGGAAAAGATTGGTTTGCAGTAGGCGATTATAAAAAGCTCCCGAATGAGGTTGGAGGTATGGACACCGCACTTCCGGAAGAAGTTGCCGATAAGATGAAAGCGTTGCTGACAGAATACAACGGAAAAGAAGAAAAGACCTTTGAAGATATTCTGGACTTCCATGTGAAGTTTGAGCGAATTCATCCGTTTCAGGACGGCAACGGTCGTGTAGGCAGACTGATTATGTTCAAGGAATGTCTGAAGTATAATATTGTTCCGTTCATCATCGAGGATAATCTGAAAATGTTCTATTACCGAGGATTGAAAGAATGGAACAAAGAAAAGGGTTATCTGACGGATACCTGTCTGACAGCACAGGATAAATATAAAACGTATTTGGACTATTTCAGGATTTCCTATTAAGAAAGAAGATTGCCGTAGGGGACAAGGTAGTTTTTGGAAAGAAAGTTATTCCTGAAAGTTAATCCATTCAACGAAAAAAGAAATTGAAAAAGAATCTGAGTGAATAGGTAACGCCTACTTGAAAATGCGTTGAAAACAGTGTAAAATCGATTAGAAAAATATTATTTTGATACGGAAATGAGGTACAGTATGGCATTGAGTAAGAAACCTGTAAATGGTATGAAGGATATTATGCCGGATGAGATGCAGATTCGCGATTATGTAATCAGCGTAATCAAGGAAACCTACGGAAAGTTCGGCTTTACACCAATGGAAACACCTTGTATGGAGAATATTGAGAATTTAAGCAATAAGCAGGGTGGCGAGAATGAAAAGCTGATTTTTAAGGTATTAAAAAGAGGCGAGAAGCTTAATCTTGAGACGGCGAAGGAAGAGAATGACGTTGTTGACTTTGGTATGCGTTATGACTTAACTGTGCCGCTTGTTCGTTATTATTCTAACCATGCCAATGAGCTTCCATCTCCGTTCAAGGCATTACAGATGGGAAATGTTTGGAGAGCAGACAGACCGCAGAGAGGAAGATATCGTCAGTTCATGCAGTGTGATATCGATATTTTGGGTGAAGCTTCCAATCTTGCAGAAATCGAGCTGATTCTTGCAACCACCACTACACTTGGAAAGCTTGGCTTCAAGAACTTTGAGATTCGTATCAATGACAGAAGAATCCTTAAGGCAATGGCTGCGTACAGCGGATTTGCAGAGGAGAATTATGATAATATTTTCATTACACTCGATAAGATGGATAAAATCGGTCTTGAGGGTGTGGAGAGTGAGCTTTTGGAAGACGGCTATGCTAAGGAAAGCGTTGAAAAGTATCTTTCTTTATTCAAGGGAATGCAGGATTCTGCGGATACACTCAGCTTTATCGAGGAAAAGATGACAGGCTTCCTCGATGAAGAGGTTAAGACAAGCTTCCGCGAAATCGTAGAAAGTGTAAATGCGACAAAGGGTGACCACTTTAAGCTGGTATTTGACCCTACCCTGGTACGTGGTATGTCTTACTATACAGGAACTATTTTTGAGATTGCCATGCCTGAGTTTGGCGGAAGCTGCGGTGGCGGTGGACGTTACGATAAGATGGTTGGTAAGTTTACCGGCAAGGATGTTCCGGCCTGCGGTTTCTCCATCGGTTTTGAGAGAATTATCCTTTTGTTAATGGAGAGCGGTTTCAAGGTACCAAACCAGAGCAAGAAGGTTGCTTTCCTAATCGAAAAGGGCGTAGAGGGTCAGATGCTTTGCGATATTATTGCAGAGGCACAGAATGTCAGAAAGGATGGCACACAGGTGCTGGTTGCCAGAATGAACAAGAATAAGAAGTTCCAGAAAGAGCAGCTCACAGCGGAGGGCTATGAGGAATTCAAGGAGTTCTACAAGAATCCTTTGAAGTAATGGATTGATTTTGTAAAAATAGCGCAGGTGATGCGCAGAAATGAGGATAAATATCATGGCAGAGACTATGAAAGGTTTAAAGAGATCCCACAGATGTACAGAGCTTTCTGGCGCAAACGTTGGTGAAGTTGTTACTGTGATGGGATGGGTTCAGAAGAGCAGAAATAAGGGAGGTATCATCTTCGTAGATTTACGTGACAGAAGCGGTCTGGTACAGATTATCTTCGAGGAAGGTGATGACACAAACAGATTTGTTGATGCAGAGACTTTTGCAAAGGCAGAAAGCTTAAGAAGCGAGTTCGTAGTTGCCGTTGTTGGTAAGGTTGAGAATCGCGCAGGCAACACCAATGAGAATATGAAGACCGGTGATATCGAGATTCGTGCGACACAGCTTCGTATTTTATCTGAGGCGCAGACACCGCCATTTCCGATTGAGGCAGATTCCAAGACCAAGGAAGAGTTAAGATTAAAGTATCGTTATCTTGATTTGAGAAGACCTGATTTACAGGAAAAGATTATGATGAGAAGCCGTATCGTGGCAAAGATTCGTGAGTTTATGACCAATGAAGGCTTCCTTGAAATTGAAACACCGATTTTGAACAAGTCAACACCGGAAGGCGCAAGAGATTATCTTGTACCAAGCCGTGTTCATCCGGGCAATTTCTATGCACTGCCACAGTCTCCGCAGATTTTCAAGCAGCTGCTTATGTGCTCAGGCTTTGACAGATATTTCCAGATTGCAAAGTGCTTCCGTGATGAGGACCTTCGTGCCGACAGACAGCCGGAGTTTACACAGGTTGATATGGAGCTTTCTTTCGTAGATGTGGATGATGTAATCGAAGTAAACGAGAGAATGTTAAAGGAAATCTTCGCAACAATCGGTGTTACGGTACCGAATCCGATTCCAAGAATGACATGGCAGGAGGCTATGGACCGTTTCGGTTCTGATAAGCCTGATACACGTTTTGGCATGGAGCTTGTAGATGTCAGTGATGTAGTTACAGGCTGCGGTTTTGGCGTATTTACAGGAGCGTTGGAAAATGGCGGTTCTGTTCGTGGTATTAACGCAAAGGGACAGGGCGAGATGCCAAGAAAGAAGATCGATGCTTTGGTTGAGTTCGCAAAAGGATTTGGCGCAAAGGGTCTTGCTTATATTGCAATTCAGCCGGACGGAACTTTAAAATCATCCTTTGCAAAGTTCATGACAGAGGAGCAGATGGCTGCACTTGTCAAGGCAATGGACGGCGAAAACGGTGACTTACTGTTATTTGCAGCAGATAAGAATAAGGTTGTATGGGATGTTCTTGGCA
>CAYLWP010000233.1:0-3321 GCA_964387365.1 uncultured Roseburia sp.
AATATGAACAATATATGAAGGGGGGCGAGGACCTTGGCAAGAAATAAATATGACGTTGATGAGGTTATGGAGGACAAGTTTGACATCAATCAGCTCAAACGTCTTGTCCGCTATGTAACACCTTATACCGGACAGCTTATACTGGCATTGTTCCTCATGCTGTCTTCTTCCGCGCTGACCATGCTCTTTCCTACCTTTATTATGAAGATTATGGATGAGTATATTCCGCAAAAGAATATTAATGCAGTCATTGGAATTACCATTTTAACGGTAATCATTATTCTTTATTCCTGTGTCTGCATCCGTTGGAAAATCAAAATTACAAGCCGTGTTGGTCAGGAAATTGTACATCAGCTCAGAAGCGACCTCTTTTGTCATTTGCAGGAGCTTCCGTTTTCCTATTATGATGAAAGACCGCATGGCAAGATTCAGGTTCGTGTTGTTAACTATGTAAACAGTCTGAGTGACCTGCTCTCCAATGGTATTATCAATACCATTACGGATCTGTGTAACCTGGTATTTATTCTGTTTTTTATGTTTGCATTGCATACCAGACTTACTTTAATCTGCCTGTGTGGCTTACCTGTACTGGCTGTTGTTGTTATTTCCGTGAAAAAAAGACAGCGTACTGCCTGGCAGATACAAAGCAATAAGCAGTCTAATCTGACTGCCTATATTTCAGAAAGTATCAATGGTATTCGTGTTACTCAGTCCTTTGTGCGCGAGAAGGAGAATACCTCCATTTTTAACCGTTTGAGTACCAGCTATCGCGAATCCTGGATGGTTGCAGTAAAGTATAATTTCCTGATGTGGCCGAGCATTGACCTTATCTCTACTGTAACAACTGCCTTTATTTTTGTTATTGGTATCAGCTGGATTTCCAATGGTCTTTATGGGGTAACAACCGGTATTCTGATTGCCTTTACTTCCTATATTTCAAGATTCTGGGAGCCGATTAATACGCTTGCTTCCTTCTACAATTCGCTGTTAACAGCAATTGCTTATCTGGAAAGAATCTTTGAAACCATTGATGAGCCTGTTATTGTTGAGGATGCTAAGGATGCAACCAAGCTTCCGCCAATCAAGGGTGAGGTTACCTTCCGCGATGTATGCTTCAGCTATGAGGATGGTATCAGAATATTGAATAAAGTAAACTTCACCGTAAAGCCGGGAGAGACCTATGCTATCGTTGGTCCAACCGGTGCCGGAAAGTCTACCATTGTTAACCTGATTAGCCGTTTCTACAATGTCGATTCCGGTGAAATCCTGATCGACGGACATGATATTTCAAATGCTACGTTGAAGTCTCTTCGTAAGCAGATGGGTATTATGATGCAGGACAGCTTTATCTTCTCAGGAACCATTATGGATAATATCCGCTACGGTAACCTGACCGCTACGGACGAAGAGGTTATTCAGGCTGCGAAAACAGTATGCGCCCATGACTTTATTATGAACCTCGAAAACGGATATCAGACTCAGGTTAATGAGCGAGGAAGCCGCTTATCGGCAGGTCAGAGACAGCTTATCAGCTTTGCAAGAGCCTTATTAGAGAATCCGGCAATCCTGATTCTTGACGAAGCGACCTCAAGCATTGATACAGAAACAGAGATTCTGCTGCAACAGGGCTTAAATAAGCTCTTAGAGGGACGTACCTCTTTCATTATTGCACACAGACTTTCTACCATTAAGAATGCGGATTGTATCATGTACGTTGATAAGGGTACTATCTTAGAAAAGGGAACTCATGATGAGCTTCTGGAGCAGAAGGGTGAATATTATAAGTTATTCAACTCTCAGTACGATTTTTTGAGAAAGAAAGAGAGTGAACAATAGAACTGCCAGCTCGATTTCGCTTTGCTTCATCTCGCTGTCGGGCAAAGCCCTATAAAAAAGAAGAAATGTATTCCTCTGCAAGTAAACTTGCTCGGAATACATTTCTTCTTTTTTGCAGTTCTATTGTATATACATGTTCGTATATCCCATCAAACTTTCATCGACTTCTCTTGCACATTCGCGGCCTTGTCTGATTGCTTTTACAACAAGGGACTGGCCGGTATGCATATCACCTGCGGTAAAGACATTTTCTACACTGGTCTTGTATTTGCCCGGCTCTGTCTTTACGTTGGTTCTGCCGTCAAGCTCAACCTTGAAAGCATCTGTAACATACTTCTGGCTTCCGAGGAATCCGGCTGCAATTAATACGATTTCTGCATCAAGCACTTTTTCGCTGCCTTCCACTTCCTTCATATTCATTCTTCCAGTTTCTTCATCCTTTTCCCATGCAAGCTTAACAATCTTTACAGCTTTCAGATTGCCGTTCTTATCCTTGATGAACTCTTTAACGGTTGATTCATAGATTCTTGGGTCATGACCGAACATGGCAATTGCTTCTTCCTGACCGTAATCTGTCTTGCAGACCTTCGGCCATTCCGGCCATGGATTGTTATCAGCTCTCTTGTCCGGTGCCTTTGGCATCATTTCAATCTGAGTTACTGACTTTGCTCCAAGACGAATTGATGTACCTACACAGTCATTACCTGTATCACCACCACCGATGATCACAACATTCTTATCCTTGGTGGAGACAAAGTTACCGTCAGCAAGCTTAGAATCAAGCAGACTCTTTGTAACACCTGATAAGAAATCAACTGCAAAGTAAATTCCCTTTGCATCTCTTCCCGGTGCACTGATATCTCTCGGATTGGAAGCACCACAGCAAAGAACAACTCTGTCAAAGCCTTCAATCAGCTTTTTACTCTTTGCATCCTTACCGATATCTGCATTCGTTACGAACTTAATGCCTTCCGCTTCCATAATCTTAATCTTGCGCTCAATGATATGCTTTTCAAGCTTCATATTAGGAATTCCGTACATCAGAAGTCCGCCGACACGGTCATGTCTCTCGAATACTGTTACGTTATGACCACGCTGATTGAGCATATCTGCTACTGCAAGTCCGGAAGGACCGCTTCCGATAACAGCTACTGTTTTATTGGTGCGTACCTTTGGCGGCTTTGCTGCTGCATATCCATTTTCATAAGCGTTCTCAATAATGGCATATTCATTTTCCTTTGTAGCAACAGCATCTCCGTTTAATCCGCAGGTACATGCATTCTCACATAATGCCGGACATACTCTGGAAGTAAATTCCGGGAAATTATTTGTTTTCTTTAAGCGGTTATATGCTCTTTCCCAGTTTCCTGTATATACAAGATCGTTCCATTCCGGAATCAGGTTATGCAGAGGACAACCTGAAGTCATCCCTGCAATATTCATGCCTGCCTGACAAAACGGCACACCACATTCCATACATCTTGC
>CAYLWP010000234.1:0-3255 GCA_964387365.1 uncultured Roseburia sp.
ATATAATATAAATACAGGAAAATTACAAATATATCTTTTATTTTGCGGACAAGTCTATTTTTATCTGTTTTTCTACTTCGCTGTCGTTTTTCTTTTTCCTGCCAGAAGAACTCCACTCATAAGGGCTGTAAACGGAGCTACTGCCACAAGGCCAAAGCTGCCTACAATCGTGTGTAATATTTCTGCGGAAACATATTTATAATTCAATATGTTATATATTGGCGTTCCCTGCGCCATAAATACCATAAGCAGAGCAAGATAACCACCGGAATACGCCAGTAATAAGGTCGTTGTCATCGTTCCCATAGCAGCCCTGCCGACATGTATTCCGGACATAATAGCTTCCTTCACGCCTATATCCGGCTTTTTCTCTACAACCTCATTGACTGCCGACGTAATGTCCACTGCAATATCCATGATAGCACCGCTTGCTCCGATAAATATACTTGCCATGAAAATCTGTGTCAGATTCAAATGCTCAAATCCTGCATAAAGAAGACTTTCCGAGCTTGTCATAACCGCACCATGAATTTTAAACAAATCAGTAAATACAATTCCCAAAATACAGGTTGTAATAATACCAAGTATAACACCTGCGACCGTCGACAAAAAGCGTCTGTCATATCCGTATACAAGTGAAATAATAACAATCGTCAGCATAGTCACAACAAAAAGCCCAACCATAATAGGGTTAGAGCCATTCAGACATGCAGGTACTAATATTTTCCAGATACTAAGTATTGCAATAACAAAGGATAACAAACTTTTCAAACCGATTTCCTTTGCAAAAATAACAAGTACAACAGAAAAGATAAGCATCAGAATAAATTCCTTATCAAGTCTGTAATGGTCAATCATATTCACTGACAGAATCATATCGTCCTGATAACTGATTACAACCTGCGCAATATCACCAACCGCAAAAATTTTATCATTTTCCAATGAACCACTTAGTAAATTATAAGCTTCTGTTTCCAGCCCTTTGAACCTTCCGCCAAGAAGCTTTACTACACAAGTCTGCTCACCGGAACGTATTAATCCGCTGTCTATTACCAGTGACTCATCCGTTTTCAATACCTCTGCCCTGCATCTGTCCGTTCCCTGATAAATAACAGCATCCTCATAGCCCGTTGGCAGGACTATGAGGATGCATAATAATATACTGCATATCAAGGAAGGCAAATGTGGCAAAATATATTTTTTATATATCTGCTTCATCCACTTACTCCATTTCATTTTGACAAAAATAAGTTCTTTGTACTAACTTTTCCAAACCAATCTTTGAAAGCTGCGCTTTCTTATTTCACTCCGGTTAATGTAGATAACTTATTGAAAATATCAGTGTTATCATAATATCCTTCAAATAAGCTTGAACCGTTACCGATTGCAAATACAGGAACCGGTAAACCTGTATGAGAATAAGAAGTAAATGCAATACCTGACTTGTTATTCAGGATATGTGTAATTGTTACTGAAAGTGGCTCATAAGTTCCGTATAATACATATTCTTCCTGTGTCATCTTGTTCTGGCCGGACTTACCAACTTCAAGAGTTCTCTTATAAGCATCTTCCAGCTTCTTTAATTCGTAATCTGTTAATACAAGTGTCGGATCTGCAGCTGCCTGCGCATCATCTGCAGTAACAAGGCCGAAGTTATTCTTAATATCTACTAATACCTGTGAGAATGGTGTCTTATTCTTCTTGTATTCACTTACATAATCGGTATCAAACTTAGCAAATGAAATTGTCTGATTCTCCAGATTGGTTAAATAGGTATCATAATTTGTTCCTGCAAAACCAATTGTCAAACCACCGGTCTCATGGTCACCTGTTACTAAGATTAATGTATCTGCAGGATTTTCCTGATAGAACTTATATGCAACCTGAACAGCCTTATCAAGAGCAATCGTATCGTTGATTGATGCAGCAGCATCGTTTGCATGACATGCCCAGTCAACCTTGCCGCCTTCTACCATCATGAAGAAGCCATTGTCATTATCAAGAACCTCAATACCTTTTTCTACATAATCAGCTAAAATCCACTGACCTGCCTCAGCGTCCATCTCATATGCCATAGCATCGCCGTCTGCAAGATTTTCATCAATAGCAATAACCTTTCCTGTTTTCTCAGTAACAGCTTCAATCTCGCTCTGTGTTGTTGTTACTGTATATCCAACCTTCTCAGCAACATCATAAAGGCTTGGTAAATCTTTATTCTTTCCTGTAGGATTGAGAAGTCCGCCACCCGCAAAATAATCAAAGCCGCTTGCAATCAGTTCCTGTCCAATTTCATAGTAATTATTTCTGGATGCCTGATGTGCATAGAATGCAGCAGGAGTTGCATGGTTTAAGTTAACCGTTGTTAACACACCAATCTTGTAATTTAACTGCTTTTTCAGCTTTTCAGCAATTGTTTCAAACTTAACTGTCTTAGTCGTATCCATATTGATAACACCACTGTAAGTCTTGTTACCTGTTGAAATAGATGTAGCTGTCGAAGCCGAGTCCGGACAGAAGGATGTACTGTCAAAGGTCTGTGCTGAACCTACTGTCGGGAAGTTCATAAAGGAAAGCTCCGTAGTTTCTACACCGCCGTCACTTGCCTCTGCGCCAAGATAATAAGCTGCCGACTGCACCTGCGGATAGCTCATACCGTCACCGATAAATAAGAAAATATACTTTGGAATATTCTTATTGATTGTACTTGCCTCTGCTGCACTATTTGCTGCATACACTTCATTTTCTACTTCTACTGTTTCGCTCTTTGCAGAACTGTCTGCTGTCTTACCACAGCCTACTAACGATGATGCTGCAAGAATGGCAGAGAGCATAACTGCTGTTACTTTGTGATTAAGTCTCTTCATTTTTTTCTCCTCTTTTGAATATCTGATTCTTTTGTATCACACAACATTTCTTTTGAAATGCTATAAGAGAATCTTAATCATTGTATGTAAAAACAGCTATCATACTTTTGTATAGTTTAAGTAAAATCTCATCCTAAACAGTTCCATATGTTCTTAGTAATGATTTCGTGTGCGCGAATAAGCACCTCTTGAATTAGCTTATTCGCACAAAAAAGGACTGGATTCTTCCAGTCCTTTGACGTGCGCTAGAGGATTCGAACCCCCGACCTTTTGGTCCGTAGCCAAACGCTCTATCCAGCTGAGCTAAGCACACAATTTTCAATTTTATTTATTAAATGCCGGCAACCGGAATCGAACCGGTACGGGAGTATAAGTCCCGCAGGATTTTAAG
>CAYLWP010000235.1:0-3225 GCA_964387365.1 uncultured Roseburia sp.
CCAGTGGAGCTAAGCAAAGCTTAGCTCCGGTGCTCCTGATGCGAAATAATCACTTTTTGTTTTGCTGAATAAGTCATTCTCAAAATATCGTCAAACATTCCGTTATTTTGTAAATCTATAATTTCGTTCAATTTCATCCATCCTTCCCAAAATACACTCAAGAAAATGTAACTCTAATTATACCAAACAAATTTTGTTCATTCCACTTATATTTTTATAAAGGCAGACTGCTCATTCAGAACAATCTGCCTTACAAATTTACCAAACTTCTAAACTGTCAATCGCATCCACCCATGCCCGCATTTCACCATCTAAAGCAAGCCGAGCATATTCCATATTTTATCAAACATAGGCTTAACCCACTGATATTGACTATCATCTTCATACTCCCTATAAGTAACTTCGGTCATCATAGTCAGATATAGTAAAATGTCATACCAATAACTTCTTCGCAATTCTTCCTCTGATATTTCCTTGATTCCAAAGCCTTTCAGGAAGTCTTCATTCCGGTTATGGTATCGGAACCGGTCATCCATAAACGGTTCGTCCCACATGGCTCGTTCCCAGTCAATCACTCCTGATATATGACCATCTCTCACAAATATATTACCTTCCCACATATCCCAATGTACTAATGTAGGTTCTTTTATGGTTTGAAATAATTCTTTATCCTCTTCTAGCTTTGCTAAAATATCCTTATCAGATACGCCAATTACAACATTTCTTTTTTCGCATCCTCCAACACATTTTTTATCAGAAAGTGTAAAAAATCATAAAGGCTGTCAAACCGATGAATGTCATTTCCTAATAAACCAAACTGCTCTCCCTTGACCTCTGATAGCTGCTTTTGCAATTTACCCACTTCCTTGCGAAGTCCGGAATTAACCCCTTCTCCCAGATGCTCCATCGCAGATATCCAACTGGTTCCTTCTAAGCATTCCATGAAGAAATAATCGCCATCACACAATGTTTTCGTGGTGTCATATTTATAGACTTTTGCCACTTTTATTCCTGTGTTTTCAGTCACTAGTCGCATGGCTCTTACTTCCGCTTCCATTAGGTGAGACTCATTTGTCATAAATCCGGCTTTAATGGGCGAAGCAATCTTAAGAACTGTCTTAAATCCATCTTCATATGTCAGTTCATATGCCGCATTACACATACCTTCTGTTAATTCTCTAATCTCCGGCTCACCCTTTTCAGGGAATACTGCTTTTGCCATATTGATAATTTTTTCTTTTGATTGTCTATTCTTTGTGATTCCCATGTTCTCCGTTTCCCCATTCTTCCCACAGCCTGTCATAAATGCCATTTAGTCTGTTTATAATTTTCTCATTGACTTCTATTGTCTTATCCATAAATGTCATGCCACGCTCACCCATAAAATCTACACAATACATTAGAGTATAGAATTGAAACGCTTTCTTTTCCGCATCACTCACCTGCATTTCCTCTAAAATATATCTGACATAGTTCGTATCGTATTCCATATTGAGAAGCGCCATATTCGTTAATGCGACATAGGTCAGCCTGTCGCCAATTCCTATCCAATCAATATCAATAATACCTGAGATTCGTCCATTGTGAATCAGAAGATTTTTACTGCTGATATCATCTAAATATGCAACTGGTTTTACTTCTGAAAAATATTCTTCCAGTTGTGCCGTGAGGTTTCGAAGCCTCTCTACTCTTTCTACTTCAAAATAATTATTCTAAGCAATACGTTTTTCGGCACGTTCAAGCATATCGTTTACAAATGTTTGCCACGTCCAATCCGAAGACGTATTTTCCAATTTCAATGCTGCTACCTTATTCTGAATCTTTACAATTTCCTTTGCAATCGTTTTCTTGTCATCTTCTGTCAACTGAGAATACACAAGTCCAATATCTATACCATTAAAATAGGATAAAACCAAGTATTCGTATTCTTTTAACACTCCACTGCCAATTACTTTCGGAACAGGAATATCAATAGCTTCCAGTTTCTGTAACCAGTAGATTGTATTTTCATAGGCATTTCTTTCTTCGCTGCATCTAATGACATATTTATTACCGGAGCATTCTACAATATAAACATAGTTCCCCTGTCCTACTGTGCAGCGTTCCATTGCACTTGGAAACTCTGAAAAAATCTCTAAACATATCTGCGAAATCATTTGTTCATTCATTGATTATTACCTTACCTTTAGATAGTACAATATTGCAATCCATCCCATTTTTTGTTATGATTATATCGTAACTTATATGTAACGCAAAGATATTTCTTATACATTCTAGAACAAGGAGATCCGCCTATGGAAAAACTAAGTTTAGAATCAAAAAAGATAATGATGGAACGTTTTGGAAAGGATAATATTATTGCATTAGCAACCTTGGAAAATGGTATTCCCAATGTCCGCAATGTAAATGCATATTACGAAAATGGCGCATTCTACGTCATTACCTATGCCCTTTCCAATAAAATGAAACAAATCGACAGCAATCCGACTGTGGCAATTGCCGGCGATTGGTTTACTGCACATGGAAAAGGCATAAACCTTGGCTATTTCGGAAATAGTGAAAATAAGGATATCGCCGAAAAACTAAAAATAGCTTTTGCTGCTTGGATTGATAACGGTCATAATAATTTCGATGACGAAAACACCTGTATCCTTTGCATTCAGCTTACGGACGGCGTGCTCCTTTCACATGGAACAAGATATGATATAGATTTTACAGCAAGATAGGCAGCCGCATTTGCGACTGCCTACTCGCTAATGGGCTCTTTTAATCGGATGTCTAATTACCGTTCTCCATTTGTCTGGTGCAACTTTCCTTGCATCTGATAAATATATTTCATGATGCAGTCTTGTTTTGTTTATGTCATTTACATATCCATTCTCCTGTAAATAGGTGTCCATCAATGCCACCGTAGCCGGCTCATCGTCAAAAGACCCAATATGCATAATTTGAACACACAAACCTTCATCCACAGTGATAAGCTCTGCGCTACTGCAGTCTAGTTTCTTTTTCTTCGTTGCTGTTTCAACTGCCCATTGAAACTCAACTTCTTTTACAAAATCAGGAACTCTAATCACTGATATCCAATGGAAATCCTCTTTATTCGTATAATCGATACCTTCTATACCTTCCTGCCACCAAAAACCTTCCAGTGGCGGTACCACATATTCAAAAGATTAACAGGTACTCGCCCTATCTCTCCGTAACTCTCCACAAGTGTTCCCA
>CAYLWP010000236.1:0-3219 GCA_964387365.1 uncultured Roseburia sp.
AAACTTGCTATTTTCAAGCTCAAATTGGGTATTGGAGGGGCTTTTTAAGACCTCTATACCCAAAATCCTTCTAGGGCAAACCTGACTTTTGAAACGAAAACATAAATAAGTCGGGGGAGCTACTCCAGCGTCAGGAACATTGTATAGGCTTTCAACCGCGAACCGTCACTTAAATGAATACAGTTTGGTCGCTCAGCTACGACTTCAAAACCCATTTTCTTATATAGTCCGATTGCGCTGTCATTGCCTTCAAATACGTTGAGTTCCAACTGTGTGATACCATGCTGTTTTGCCACTGTAATTAATTCTTCAAACATCATCTTCCCAATACCTAACCCCCAGTATGCTTTCAGGTTGCCAATAGAAAGCTCTGCACGATGAAACGTTTTTCGCAAATTCTTTCGAACCAGCTCACAGCATCCGACAATTTGGTTATCGTTTTCGCACACTATCATAATATCTGTCTTGGATGATTCCATTGTATTAATAAACACTTTCATATCTTCCTCATTCAGACATTCATCCGGATCGCGCAGCATAAATTCTGTTTCCTGAGTGCGTTGTATTTCAAAGACTGAAAGTCTTTTTCCATCATTTGCATCAGGCGAACGTAAAATAACTTCCATTCCGTTTTTTAGTACAATATTTTTTACATCATATTTCATAGATTTTTCCTCCTTTTACCGATTTAGCTTGAAGATTTCTATTCAATTATAACTTGTCCGGCATCAAAGGGATGTATATAATAAAGAATGGGGTTATCACTTTTTTCGATAGCTGCCTGGGAACAGGAGGCGACAGCATGTTGGACTTACAGCTTTTAAAAACTTATTTGGCAGTCTTGGAAACCGGAACCTACTCAGGAGCCGCATTGCAGTTGGACTATGCGCAATCCACTGTTACAAAGCACATGCAGCTTCTTGAAAGTAACTACCAGGGTGCAAAGCTCCTACAACGGCAGGGAAATCGTATGCTTCCTACAGAACAGGGAGAGGTTTTGCGCCGATATGCCGTACAACTGATACAGTTGTATGAAGCCTCGCAATGCGAAGTAACCGGGGCTGAGAATCGAACCCTTCGTATCGGCACCACCTACGCACTGTCCGAAAGCTATCTTCCCATAGCAATCCGGCAGATTGTAAAGCTACATCCCAACGTAAATATCCATCTGACTAATGGAAATCCCAGGATTCTGCACGACATGTTAAAAAGCGGTCAGGTGGATGCCATGTTTATCATAGATTCCCGCTGTCGATACGATGGTTTTTCCGTTCAATGTCTCCGTGAAGAGACTATGGTCGTTGCTATACCGCCAAACCATGTTCTGGCCGAAAAAAAGGCGACTTGTTTTGACGATATCAAGAAAGAGCGTTTCATTCTGACTGCAGACGGATGCAGTATACGTCGATATTTACTTGATGAGTTCTCTCACCATGTACAAGTGCCCTGCATCGGGATGGAACTGGATAGTATAAATGCAATCAAACAGGCAGTTATGCATCAACAAGGCATTGGTTTTATGCCTGCCATTCTTGGCAGCGATTCCAAAGAGCTTGTGTATATTCCGTATACAGACGGTCATGAAAAAGTACATAGTATGATTGTCTATGAAAAAAACGGCCTTTGTACGCCGAAGCTGATGAAGCAAATTGCCGATGCAGTTTTAGCACATTTTCCACAGAAATATTAAGCAGACTACAGTCAAAAGCCCCGAAAAGCTTTCGCTTCCGGGGCCTTATCATTTATTTACTTCCTCGGTTCGGTGCAAAGTGCAAGTAAATCTTCTAACTGTGCCGTAGCTACACATTCTACCGTATCAGCGGCGCCATAGTAAATCTTTACCTCTCCGTCAGGCTCTAAAATCATTCCGCCCGGGAAAATAACATCCTTACGGAAGCCATGGTCTGATTCGTAAGGTAAATCCGTTGCAATCAGAGGTTCCTTTGACATACCGATTACTTTTGACGGGTCCTCTAAGTCTAACAGCATAATACCTGCGGTATAACGCTTCTTCCAGCAGCCTTCCCATCCATTCTTTCCACGGTCATCGGAAATATCCACTGCATGGAAAGTGGTAAGCCAGCCCTTCTCAGTTCGAATTGGAGGTGCTGCAGGACCAATCTTGTCATTTGCAAACGGAACATCCTCTACGCCAAGTACCAGCTGTGACTCTCCCCAGAACTTCAAATCCGGTGACTTGGACAGCCAAATATCAAATCTATCCCTTCCACCACGACTGTAAATGGTAAATGGTCTTTCCAATCTAACATAATAACCGCCGATTTTTTCCGGAAACAGTACCATGTTACGGTTATCCGGTACAGAGGCACTGATAATCTCAAGCTTTGTAAAGTCATCTGAAATAGAAGCAATACAGCCCTGTATGCCATGATTGGTATCCATAGCAAGGCATAAATATGCTTTGCCGTCAATCACAGTAATTCTTGGGTCATAAAGCCTTTTCAGTTCTCCGTTCAGTCCCTTGTTATCAAAGATAGGCTCGCCGCATACCTGCCAGCCATCAATACCGTTGTCACTATAAGCCACACCTACAGAAGTGTAGAACCTGGCCGGGAAGGTTTCCTCTGTTGCTCCGTAGTCATTACGAAATACCATAACGTACTTTCCGTTGAATTTAACTACACCTGCGTTAAAAATCAACGAAGCTTCATAAGGAATATCATCCTTGGTAAGCACCGGTTTCGTTAGTTTGTTAATACATGCTGCTGATTTGAATTGCATCTTGGATAATTCCATTTTTTTCACCTATCCCTTTCTTATTTACATTTTACAAAAAGGTACTTTCAAACGAAAACATTTAAAAGTACCTTTTATTTTCTCTAAGTTATTATACTCTGTTATAGTTGATGAGACATCCCTTCAGGATAATCTGTCTTTCTTCATCGGTCAGCTCACCAAGAGTCAGCTCGAATTCCTTCTTCTGTCCGTCACCTACAACGTAAGCCTTAATTACAGAAGCCTTCTCTTCTACTGCCTTTCTGATACCCGGAACAAAGATGTAATCCAGGTTCTTGAACGGAAGCTCGCCTTCCTTGATGATGAATGGAAGCATACCCCAGTTGATCAGGTTAGAACGATATCTCTTGGTCGCATACTCGTTTGCAATATTTGCCCATCCGCCAAGTACCTTCTGACAGCTTGCTGCCTGTTCTCTTGCAGAACCGTCGCCCGGCTTCACTGCAAAGATTGTGCTTCCGA
>CAYLWP010000237.1:0-3214 GCA_964387365.1 uncultured Roseburia sp.
TGATTATATTTGATGTTATAACATATAATAAACATAAAAGTATACAAAAATGAAAAATATGAGACTACATATATATGTAATGTTTCATAATAAAATGTCACAAAAATGAAATATTTTTATAAAAACCATTGCAAATACAGATTACATAATATAGAATTGATTCGACAACATGTATAACTTTTTATAGGAGAAGGATTATGAAAGCAAAATGGATGAAGTGCGCAAAGCGCGTGATGGCTTATGCTTTATCTGTTGCCATGGCTGTATCTGTATTTACAGCATTTCCGGTAACAAAAGTGGAAGCTGCATCAGTAGGACAGTTAAAAGAAGGTACGAACTATGTAATCGTATCGAAGAGAAGCGGTAAGGCATTAACCGTAGAAAACTACTCAAATGTAGATGAAGCAAAGATTGTACAAATGCCGGTGAATAATTATGCATCACAGGTGTGGACATTGAATTATGACAACGGTTATTATGAGATTATAAACCGTTATAGCGGCAAGGTGTTAGATGTACCTGAGGCTTCTAAGGAACAGGGTGTTCAGATTATTCAGTATTATCGTAAGAATAATACCAATCAGAGATGGAAGATTACAGATGCCGGAAACGGATACTGCAGAATTTCCCCTAAGTCAGAGGAGTCCTTTGCATTAAATGTATATGGTGGCTCCAGAGATGATGGTGCAAGGATTGTGCAGTGGCCTTATGACGGCGGTGATAATGAAGTATGGGAATTCCGTGAGGTAAGCTCTGTCAAGTCTAACCCGGAACGCACACTTCGTGTTACCTGCGTAGGTGATTCCATTACAGATGGTTATAAGGCATCTGGTTCTTCTAAGACCTATCCTTCACAGATGCAGAAGATTCTTGGTGATAAGTTTGTGGTAACGAATGTAGGTGTATCCGGTTCAACAGTTATCCGTAACGAAAGCAATTCCTACAGCAGAACTTCCAAGTACAAGAAGGGCTTAGAATCTAACCCGGATATTGTTATTATCATGCTGGGAACCAATGACTCCGTAAGCGGCGGTATGAATACCAAGGAAAGACAGGACATATTCCGTAGAGATTACGCAGCTCTGATTGAGGAGTATCGTAATTGTGGTACCAATCCTAAGATTTTCCTTGCTACACCACCTACATCGGTAGATAAGAACAATAACGAGGATGACCGTGATGACAAGAACGAGAAATATATCATTCCTATCATCAAGGATTTAGCTAACCAGTATAGATTAGAGTTATTAGATACTCATACCTACACAGGTACTTGGACAAGAGAGTACCTTGCTGACGGATTACATCCAAATGATAAGGGATATGAGAAATTAGCATATTTCTTTGGTAATGCAGTTTCTAACCATGTTAAGAACAGAGCAGCAGAGGTGAAGGAAAGTGCTAACTACATGATTGTTTCCAAGGGAAATAAAATGGCAATTTCTGTAGAGAATGGTTCTAAGAATAATCAGGCAGGAATCGTTCAGCGAAATGCTAAGTCAGCTGATTACCAGACCTGGAAGCTGATTCCGACTGATGATGGTTACTATATCATTCAGAATGTAAGAAGCGGAAAGGTATTAGATGTTCCTAATGGTTCAACAAAGCAGGGAACACAGATTATCCAGTTCGATCGCAATAATGGTGACAATCAGAAGTGGAAGATTGAAGCAACAGGTGACGGCTACTGGAGAATTACTCCTAAGCGTGCAGCTGATCAGTCTTTGAATATTTATCGCAATTCCAAGAATGAGGGCGACGTTATCGTTCAGTGGAAGTTCGATGGTGGAAAATCCAACGAATTATGGGAGCTTCGTAAAGTGAATTAATTTATGATATAAACAGTCGGCAAGAAAACTTGTCGGCTGTTTTTTCGCAGTGCGCCTAGCTGCGCACGTTTCGAATAGGCAAAGTATTGTATCACAAGAAACTCACACTTGCGAAACGAATAAAAGACATATATAATTATGTGGACTAACGCACTGAAGATTTGAAAAGGAGGAAAAGCTATGCGTATTGCCGTGTGTGATGATGAAAAAGAAATCATAGAGGAAGTAACCGGATATCTGCAGAACTTACAGCAGGATATTATAGCAAAGCTTGACATTCAATCTTTTTCAAATCCGGAAAACTTATTATATGAAATAGAAGAAATGGCGTCTTATGATATCGTGATTCTTGATATTGAAATGGGGAATTATAATGGTATAAAAGTTGCTGAAAATATTAAGAAACGATATCAGACGACATCTATTATATTTATGACCGGTTTTTATCAGTATGTTTATGAGGTGTTTGATGTTCAACCGGTTGGATTTTTAAGAAAACCTCTAAAGAAGGATGAGTTTCGGCATGTATTTATGAAGGCTGTACAGCAGTGTAACCAGATGCCTGCCCTTGAGTTTAGCAGTAAAGGAAATTTTTGCCGTGTTCTGTTAAATGATATCTGGTTTATTACCAGTGAAAAACGGCAGATTATCATTATGTTAAAGGACGGTCAGGAACGTTTTTACGGGAAAATGGATGAAGTGGAGCAGGCACTTGCGGAGCTGAGTAATAACTTTTGGCGGATTAGTCAGTCAGTAATCATCAATTCACGTTATCTGAAGAAAATCAATTACCATTCCGTAACCCTTGAAAGCGGTGACGACCAATGGTCATTTAATATCAGTCAGACATATCGCGTTGGAATCAGAGAAAAATGTATGGAGCAGTGGAAGCTCTCATAATAAGGACGGGGGATTGTGATTATGGAAAGAAATGAGCTCTATATTTTTATGAGTATTTTACAAATACCGCTGTTTACAGGGATTGTAGCGATTTTGGAGCTGTTGGGAATCGGTTTGTTCCGGCTGTGCGGTATCTGCAAAGGAGAAGTTTTTGGCACGAATGAGCCGATATCCTTTCTTGTCTTGATGACGGCACAGATGCTTGCTTTTTGTGTGGTTCAGATGATATTTTATTTTCAAAAAAAGTGGAACTGTCATGAGGCACTGTGGAAGAGCCGTATGTCGTTTATCAGTGTCTGTATCGGCTGTTTTGGCGGAATGATACTGGTTTGGGCAAATATGCTTGAACTAAGTGCCCTTACCTATGGTCAGATTCTGGTTCTGCTGATGGTATCGGTTTTAAATATGCTTGGATATATTCTTTATTTTGTTTAGGTAATTGTTAAATGATTTTCTACCTTGATGTGGATAACATTCCGCTATAT
>CAYLWP010000238.1:0-3170 GCA_964387365.1 uncultured Roseburia sp.
GAGATTAAGAAAACCCAATAAAATCAAGGGTTTTTGGCATTTAACAAATGCCTATCCATATTTAATATAGGAGAGCGGCGTGTGACGCACTGTATTCTGGCAAGCAGCTCTTCAAAGGCAAAAGGCTTTACCAGATAATCATCGGCGCCGAGATTCAAACCGGTAACCTTGTCTGCAAGGGTTCCGAGTGCTGTAATCATGATAACAGGGATATTAATTTGCTTTTTTCTTATTGTAATAAGGACCTCTGTTCCTTCGATATAGGGAAGCATTCTGTCCAACAAAATAACGTCATGGATATTCTGGTTCGCATAGTAAAGAGCTTCTTCGCCGTCAAAGCAGGAGTCAACATCAAATCCATGACTTATCAGTTGTTCTGTCAGCGTTTTATTTAGGTTTTTGTCGTCCTCAGCAAGTAAAATACGCATGGTTTCCTCCGTAAAGATACAATTAATATCACTATAACACAGATATCTCTAAGAAATCTCTAAAAATAACGGGAAGAAATTAGAGATTCCTTAGAGAAAGCTTTGGTAAGATCTTATTGTGCACAAATTAACAAAAAAAGGAATGAAGACATAATGAGAAGAAATTTAAAAAAAGCACTTTCTCTTTTTCTGGCAGGTGTCATGTGCGTATCACTGACCGGCTGTGCAGGAGATGCAACAGAAATAGTAGAATGGAAGAAGGAAGATACAAAGGCAACAGAAGCTGCCGGAGAAAGCCAGGGAGAAGACACGACTGCAACCGGAATGGGGCGTTATGTGGAGAAAACGGTATTAGAATTAGAACCGTATGATGGTCCTGGTAAATTGCAGGAGCTGTCAGACGGGGGTCTTGTCTATTTTAATACACTGTGTAAGTACGTTTCCAAGGATAATGGTGAGACGTGGAAGCAGGAAGACACGGACTGGCTTGCAGAGTTGAATACAGAAAACTATTTTATCGACGCGGCGATTGCCAAGGACGGAAGTATCGTAATGGAATATACGCCTTTTTCGGATAATGAAAATGTCAGTCTTAATGAGGAAGAAGAGGCAAAGTATACCTTTGTGGAGCCGGACGGGACACCAAGAGAGCTTGCTGTTGTTCTGGACAGCAGCCAAAACGGCACTTCCACCATATATTTGAGAAGCCATGCTTTTGATGATAAGGGCAGGCTGTTTGCTACAATCTACGATAATTCAATTTATGAGATTGATACTACGAACGGAAGCACTTCTACATTTCTGAATGTCGGCGACAGAATATATTATATACAATGTCAGAATACAACAATGCTTTGCGTAGGCTCTGATGATATCTATCTGTATGATATGGAATCCAAGACTCGGATAGAGGATACGGTTCTGACGGAGTTTATCAGGAGTCATTATGGTTCGGTAGATGTCTCCAATTCGGAATATTACAATTTTTATGTCTTTTTTGGAGAGGAAAACGTTGTTTATATTGCCAGAGAAAAGGGAATTTACCGCCATGTAATCGGCGGAAGCAGTATGGAGCAGGTGATTGACGGCAGTCTGTCTTCCTTCGGTGACCCATCCCATGGAGTCGTATGTGCCCGAATGGTAGATAATCAGGAGTTTTTAGTATGCTTTTCTGACAGTAAAATAGTTAAGTTCACCTATGACCCGAACGTTTCTGCTGTTCCAAATAATTTACTTACTGTATACAGTCTCATGGAAAATGCCACCATAAAGCAGGCAATTGCCACTTATCAGGCGGCAAACCCTGATATCCATGTGGAGTACGAGCTTGGTATCGTTGGGGAAGGTGTTACAAGAGAGGACGCACTGAAAAACCTTAATACCCGTCTGGCGGACGGAAGCGGTCCGGATGTCCTGATTATGGATAATATGCCGATGGATTCTTATATTGACAAGGGAATCTTCATGGATATCAGTGAGGTGGCAAATCAGCTTGACAGTGCGGAAGGTCTGTTTACCAATTTAATCCGGCCATTTTATCAGGAGAGCAGCCTGTATGTCATTCCGGCTGAGTTCCAGCTTCCGATTATTGCAGATGATAAAAATAACATACCTGATAATTACACGGCTATTGCTGATAAGGTTGAGCAGCTTAGAAAGGAAAATCCGGGAATGGATATCATGGGAGCGTGTTCTGCAAAAGGTGTTATGAAGAAGTTCGTCATGGTTTGCGCACCTGCATGGAAGGATGAGAATGATAAGCTGAATGAGCAAAAAATAAGAGAATTTTTAACAGAGTCAAAACGGATTTACGAGGCACAGATGAATGGACTTCCTGCTGACAGAATCAGGGAAGAGTCTTCCTATGCCAGTGCTGTGTCTGTGCAGAGAACCGCCGGCTTTGAAAGCACCGGGTTAATGACAATGAGCGGACAGAGCAGTCAGGTATATATTCCGAGAACGTTGGTTGGTATCAATGCAGCTGCCAAGAATACGGAGGGCGCAAAAGCCTTTTTACAGACGGTACTGGGAAGTGAAGTGCAGAAGCTGATGTATGAGGGCTTCCCTGTTAATAAAACGGTGTTTGAAGCACGCTCGAAGGTTGATGAGAGTAATCTTGGCGAAGATGGCGCCTACATGATGTACGGAATGTCTGATGAGCAAGGAAATAGCTTTACCTGGAGCACTTACTGGCCTACGGAGGAACAGATAAAGACTTTAACGGGATGGATAGAAGCTGCGGATACTCCGTATATTTCTGACAATGTTCTTGAAGAGGCGGTCTATACCGAGGGTGCAGGATATGGAACAAAACGATGCAGGAGGATATGATATCACATGCAGGCTGCCGGAAGGTGTCGGCAGACCGGGAATAAGTGGCAGTATTCGCAAGGCAGAGCAGGGAGAGCTGCATTATGTGACGGTTCCGGCCGAGACCGTGCATGAGGAGTCAAATAGCTATCATGTCTATATCTTAAAGGAAAAATCCGGCATACTGGGGAAAGAGTATTATGCGGAAAAAATCAAGGTAAGTATTGCAGACAGAAACGGTTCGTTTGTAGCGCTGGAGGAAGGGGCTGTTGGAGCAGATACGGATGTGATTATTTTTTATTCCAAGGAGATAAAGCAAGGAGACAGCGTCAGGCTAGCGGAGGAATAGGACATCTATATAATAATAGTTCATCGGAAAAAGTGTCTGAAAATATGCTTGACATAATTCATATATTGGTGTTAGTATTGTAA
>CAYLWP010000239.1:0-3151 GCA_964387365.1 uncultured Roseburia sp.
ACTACTTCAAATTTCATTAACGGATACCTCCTGTTTTTCTAAGTAAGATAATAAAAAACGGTGCGCCGATTACTGCTGTTAAAATAGAAATCGGAATCTCTGCTGCTGTTGCGCTTCTTGCAATGGTATCAATGATAACCATGAAAATTGCTCCCAACCCGATACTTGCCGGCACGATGCTCTTATTGTTGTTTCCAAAAAGCATTCTGGAAACATGCGGAATCAATAGACCAATCCAGCCAATCTTTCCGCAAAGCGAAACAACAGAGGCAGTAATCATGGCGGAAGAAATAATGGTAAGTACCCTGATTACCTTGACGTTTACGCCAAGGGACCTTGCCTCATCCTCGTGCAAGGACAGCGTGTTTAGTTTCCATCTGAGCATAAAAATAACAATCATGCCAACGATAATAAAAGGACATCCAAGCAATAAATCATCAAAACCAACGCCCGAAAGACTTCCCATCAGCCAGAAGGTAATCTCCGGTAAGGTATCCTGTGGGTCAGCTACATATTTTAACAAGGATACCATAGCCTCAAATAAGGAGCTGATTACCATACCGGAAAGGATAATCATCATCATGGAGCTTTCACCCTTCACCCTGCTGATAAAGTACACCAATGCCACACAGGCAATACCCGTTAAAAACGCACAGCTTTGGATTCCCAAGGAACCAAACCCAAGCATAATTCCCATTGTCGCTCCAAAGGAAGCACCTGTTGCAACACCAAGGGTATCCGGTGTTGCTAACGGGTTTGAAAAAAGACTTTGGAATGCTGCACCCGATACTGCAAGCCCCCCTCCTGCCAATGCCGCCAACAAAACTCTTGGTAAACGAATGTTATAAATAACGGTTCGCACGTTCTCATCAGCCTCTGCCATTGCCATACCGCTTGGGAGCAGGGTATTCATAATCTGTCCTACACTGATGCTGTATCTGCCTATTCCCATGGCTAACAGCATGGTTGCTACCAACGTAACAACAATGCCTATCACCCATGCACTTTGCTTTACAATACTTTTCTTCATACTTCTTAACCAATTAATTTCTTCGCAATATATACCCAGCGTTTGTGGTGGTAAAGCTTGCTGGATATTGCATATTTTGGTAATTCTACCAATTCGACTCCTTCCGTATTTTCTCTATATTTCAGCAATAAAGGGTCTGCTGCCACAAGTGAGCAGTTTTCTTCCCTTACCGCTGCCAATATCATATCTTCATTCTCTGTATATTCCGCTTCTACATCTGCCATGCCCGAGTCTTTTCCAAAAAGCGAAACGACTCTTACCTTCTCGTAACCCTGAGCTAAAAGCTCTACTCTAATCGAAGAAGCAATGATGCCATCCTCTAAAACAACGGCTTCTCCTGACCTGTTCCCCTGTACCTTTACTGGCTCTGCGGACACTTCCATGCTGTTTCCTGTCTCAAAAACCTTTTCCAGACAGGTAAAATAATGCTCTGTACCAAATTCCCCAATCGGTAAACCGGCTAAAAACGGCATGCCGTATTTTTCTTCCAAATCCTGAGCAATCAATGCTCCTGCCTGTGTTACTGCAAGATTGACATCTGCCTTATAGAAGGATAAAAACTCATCCATGTCATTTGACATGGAAAGGACACTATTCACCTCATAGCCTCTCTCCTTTAATACTTCCTTTAACGCCTGCAGGTTTTCTTCGCTCATATCCAGCGGTGTTGCACCAACGATATTAACCTTTTTCCCGCTTCTGTCAGCGTTTCTTGCAAGCTCATCCTTTTTCGGCAGAACATAGTAATCCAGTAATTTTTTGACTGCCATAACGACTCCATCCTTATAGCTTCCCTTCATACCGCCTGTTTCAAATCCAAATGCCGGAATGCCGAGACGCTGCTCTAAATCCTTGGCAAATCCATTAAAGTCAAAACCGATAATCAGCGGTACCGGACTTCCTACTACTGCAATAAATTTCGGCTTCATATCCTGCGCGGCTTTGACAATCTTATCAATATATACCTGCTCATTCCCTAAAATGGCATCATCTCTGCGTAATCCGGTACAATATACCAGCTGCTTCGAATCGTAGGATCTTGGCTCGTCGAAGCCGACATAATTACCGGTACAGCCGGAAGCATCATGAATGCAGAGCATTCCGCCAAGCTCATACAGAGCAGAACCTACACCCGAGTAATCTCCTGCAAAAGGAGGTAAATATCTATATAATCTATTCATTACACTACTGCTCCATATTCTTCTATCATTTTTCTCAAATCTGCTTTTTCTTCTACTGCCTTTTCCAGCATTTCCATAAGTCTTTTTACTCCATAGTAACCATACATGCCTTCATCGCCTGATAAATCCACTACATAGTCACTTTCTCTTAAATAAGCACCCTCAAATCCAATTGCCACCATATGGGTATCCTGATTATCACGCACCGCGCTCTTATGATGTCTTGGCTGACTAATCTGAACCTCCGGATGATTTTGGCAAATATCCTGATATGCCTCTCTGTCAACAGGCAGCAATTCCTGTACAAAGATTTCCTTCACGGTAAATCCATATTTTATCAATGCCCTTGCTAACGTGCATGGCCGCAGCACTGCACTGCTCGCTACACTGATTGGAAGACCGTTCAGCTTCTCTACTGCATGAGCAATACTCTCTTTTGTCTCTTTCTCTATCGCATCTAAATCAAATGCCGCATTTTCTTTTTTGCTATGCTTCTCATTCAAGAGTTTTGCCCATTCTTCATAATTGGCACGGAGCTCATCCATATCATAAGTAATCATATATTGAAAAGATGATGTTCCATAATGCTTATCCATATATTCTGCTGCAAACTTTCCGGCAGGTCTCATAATAAGGTTATACTTACTTCTGCCCATTTCGCAGAATTCCTCATAGGTCTTGTAATTACCAAGCTGTCTTACCTCAATTCCATAATCACCAAGGAAATCAAAAAGCTCACATTCCTCTTCTATCAACGCAAAACTTCCACACAAATTTACCGCATCCTCAGAAGCACAGTTTTCCGTTTCAATGGCAGAAAACATGGAATGCATATTCGTTACCAGCAGTGGTTTCTTAGTTTCTGCTGCAATCGGGTTCATGTGACAAGCACGTACCACGATTCCCGGATGCTTCTTCTGTACTTCACTTGCAATGGATT
>CAYLWP010000240.1:0-3103 GCA_964387365.1 uncultured Roseburia sp.
TAAATAACAGTATAAGGGAAATGTTTAGGCTGTATTAATCAGCGTTTCCCTAAATATTTGGAATTATTCCGTCCGGACATATCGGTTTATGAGAATATTGTACAGTTGTTTTTCAATAGCAGCGGTTACTTATATGAGGAGCCCGGGAATTTATTAAAGCAAGAGCTTAGGGATGTTTCAACCTATAATGCTGTGATTGAAGCAATTGCGTCCGGAGCAACGAAGGTCAATGAAATTGTAACGAAAACTCATTCTGATACGGCAACCGTATCGTATTGCCTAAAATCATTGATTTCTATTGGAATTGTAGAAAAAGTTTCAGCTATTACGGAAGAAGATAATAAGAAAAAAACCTCTTACATCATATGTGATAATATGTTTCGTTTTTGGTATCGCTTTGTGCCAAATGGTACTGACATAATCCTGATGCAGCATGGAAATAATTATTTTCAAGAAGCAGTATTTCCGCAGCTGTCAGATTATATGGGAAGTATTTTTGAAGAAATGTGCAGACATTACCTGACGCAGATTAGCATAGATGGTAAGATTGGTTTTACTATTATGAAAATCGGTCGTTGGTGGGGAACCAATTCAAAACAAAAGCAGGAAGAGGAAATAGATATTGTAGGTATTAATCCAATATCAAAGAGTGCACTGCTTGGTGAATGTAAGTATCAAAATCAGGGAATCCATACGGAAACATCCCGGAAGTTAATTGAAAGAGGCTTGTTAATTACAGCCTATCAGAATAAGACATATGTTTTATGTTCAAAGACACATTTTACGGAAGACGTAATATGTTTTGCCCAAAAAGAGCATATGATGCTGGTAACTCTGGACGATTTGTATACGAAGTAAGTGTATGAATCCCCCACATTTTGTCCATACTCGATATGAGGTGATGAATATGGGCAAACATAAGCCACAACATATTGGAATTATCCCAGATGGAAACCGTCGTTGGGCGGTAGAACAGGGAATGAATAAGCAGGACGGCTATGAATACGGACTGAAGCCGGGTCTGCGTCTATTGCAAATGGCAAAAGAGCAGGGCATTAAGGAAGTCACATACTATGGATTTACGGTCGATAATTGCAAGCGGCCGGCAGAGCAATTCAAGGCTTTTCAAAAGGCATGTGTAGATGCGGTCAATGAGCTGACCAAAGAGGGTGCGGACTTATTAGTGATTGGTGATAGCAGTTCGAAATGCTTTCCTAAGGAACTGTTACCCTATACCACGCGTACGCCGGTGCATGGTGGTGGAATCCGAGTGAATTTTTTGGTCAATTATGGTTGGAAATGGGATCTATCCCACATAGAGCAGGACGGAAAGCCGTATTCCAGTGACATTTCACGAATTGATCTCATTATTCGCTGGGGTGGGATGCGGAGGCTTTCCGGTTTTCTTCCGATTCAGTCGGTTTATGCGGATTTTTATGTGGAAGAGCATATGTGGCCGGACTATACCGACGCAGATTTTATCAACGCCTTAGAATGGTACGACAAGCAGGATGTAACGCTTGGCGGATAGGAGCTATGCCTGCGGTAAAATAACGGTAAAGGTAGCTCCCCCATTCGGGGTATCGCTGACATGAATCGTGCCATGATGCGCCTTTATAATCTCATAGGCAATTGCCAATCCTAACCCGAAGTGTCCCTTGGCGCTTCGGGATTTTTCACTTCTGTAGAAACGGTCAAAGACTTTCTCCTTTTCACTGTCCGGAATACCGATTCCGCTGTCTGCCACCGATATGGAAAATCTGTCTTTTATCAGTTCAAGCTTTATCATAATGAATCCGCCTTCCGCTGTGTAGCTTATGGCGTTATGCAGTAAAATAGCTAACACCTGATAAATACGCTCCCTGTCGCATATACATGCAGGTATCGCAGAGTCCGGAAGGTTTATCTGTAACCGTTGATTTTTGTCTTTTGCCATAGCTTCAAAGGCTTCGTAAGCATCAAGCAAAAGGGTATCAAGCTCTTGGGCAATTGGCAAGGTTGAGTCAGAAGCGGCAGCTTTTTCCCGAAGCCCCTCTGTACAGGATAAAATGACTGCAAGCGGAGTTCGAAGCTCATGGGAAGCTGAAGCCACAAACTGATTCTGCTTTTTACGGCTTTCCTCGATAGGGAAGAGCAGCTTCCTGGTAAAAAACCATGAAAATGTCCATATCATCAAGTCCGCCACAAGGATAATACTGAAAAAAACAAGCCTTTGATGCAGAAGCTGGTTATTCAGAGGCTCAAGCGGAGCAAGAAGCAGCATTTCAAGGCATGAGCTTTTTTCTGACACAGTAATAATGTAGCACAGATATTCCTTTGCGAGGATATCCTGAAAGATAAAATGAGAGTAATGCATGCGGTAGGAAATGGTAGTAACGGGGAGAAGCTCTTTTTGCGCACGATAAGAAAGCCATGCCTGCTCAAGCAATACTTCATGGTTCGGTTGATTTTTCATGCTGTTGTACAGAAAGGGTACTTGGTTGTCCAATACGGAAACATAATATTTTCCGGTTGCTTCGAGCTTGGCAAGCCATGTATGTGTCAGCACGTTTTGCTGTTCCAGATTGGAAGCGATGGTGTGGATATCATTTTCATAGGACAGCAATTTATTTTCCAACAGATTCTTTTCTGAAATGTACAAATAGCCAAAGGTCATTATGATTAATATGATTGTGGTTATGCCTCCGCTTAGCAAAGTGAGGCGAAAACGGATTTTACGGAACATAAATCGGTATCACTCGCTTTCCTGTGTCAGACAATATCCCACGCCGCGGATTGTTTTCAGCTGTATCGTACTTCCCACTCCCTTTAGCCTGCGACGGAGAAAATGAATGTAATTGTCAAGATTTCCCTCTTCCACATCGCTGTCAGGTCCCCAGACCTTCAATAGCAGGGTGGTGCGTGAAAGGGTCTGATTTTGGTTTCGTAAAAAGACTTCCAGTAAGGCTCCTTCACGGTTTGATAAGGTATTACTGCCTATAGGACCGTCTAATACGTTGTTTCCTGTATGAAAGGTAATATCAAAAAGCCGGATACTTTGTTCCATATTTATAGGTAATTGTTAAATGATTTTCTACCTTGATGTGGATAACATTCCGCTATA
>CAYLWP010000241.1:0-3039 GCA_964387365.1 uncultured Roseburia sp.
GTTCTCTCTTTTCCTTCTATCTTAGCATTCACATTCGATTGAATCATCATAAATTTGATAAAGGAGTCTCGATCAAAATCATATCCCATATGATAAGAAGACTGCTTTAACATTTGAAAACCATATGGCTCAACATCTTCCTTCTTCCATACGTTTTCTTTTCTTGGTGGCTTGGGAAAACTCTTTAAATATTCCTCATGAAACCAATCTGTGTATTCAGGGACATCCTTCATCCTGTCAGAAATCCAGAAATCATAGATTACGAGTATTCCTTCTTTTCTCATAATCTGCCTCAGATTCTTTAAAAACGCTTCTTCGTCAACCCAATTAATAACACCGGCCGCCGTTACAATATCATAAAGGTTATCCGGTTTGGGTACATCTTCTGCTTTGCTCACAAAAAAAGTATAGTCTTTTTCAGGACACATTTCTCGCGCTGCCAATACCATTTCTTCCGAAATATCTGTTCCTGTAACCTTATCACATATCAGCTTTAATCCTTTGGTGGATAAACCTGCACCACACCCTACGTCTAATCCATTCTGAAAATGGTCAATATCTATATCTCTTTTCAATCGTTCCATGACCTGTTTATGCAAAAATGGTCGGTCTTTGTAACCGTCTGCAATACGTTTGTAGTCAAACGACCTGTTATTCATAGCGAAACCTCTCTTTTTTAGTTACTTTTTATAACTACTCTAACATTAGAAAGTTAGAATCTTTTTGTCAATGTTAAATGAAAAAATACTTGAGAAAGAACTATTTCTCTCTCAAGTATCTATAACTATTTTATCAAAAAACTTCGCAGCTTCTACTTATCAAATTCCGCAGCTACATCTTCCAATAATTCTCTAATCTTTAAGTGCTGTGGGCAGATATGCTCGCATTTTCCGCATTTGATACAGTCAGAAGCCTTACCGGCGTTCATGGTATGAACCATATAGTACCAGCCGCCGTTCCAATTTGAATACATCTTTGTACCGTTCAAATCAGCAAATAAATCCGGAATCGCTATCTTTTTCGGACAGCCATCTACGCAATATCGGCATGCGGTACAAGGGATTAATTTCTGTGCTTTGAAAATAGCACAAACCTTTTTAATCGCCTCATGCTCCTCTTCCGATATCGGCTTGAAGTCCTTCATATAGCTGAGGTTATCTTCCATCTGCTCCAGATTGCTCATTCCTGAAAGTACCATCATCATATTATCGAAGCTTGCTGCGTAACGAATCGCATAGCTTGCATTGCTTCCACCCTTCAGCTCATCCAACACCTTCTGTGCTTCGTCCGGCAGGTTTACAAGACTTCCGCCCTTTACCGGCTCCATAACAATAATCGGCTTATTATGCTTTAAACAAATCTCATAGCATTTTCTGCCCTCGATACCCGCATCTTCATAGTCCACATAGTTAAACTGTATCTGCACTACCTCAATCTCCGGATATTCCGTTAAAATCTGCTCCAACACCTCTGCTCTGTCATGGAAAGAAAGTCCTACATGCTTTACCTTTCCCTCTTTTTTCAATTCAAAAGCTGTTTCATAGGCTCTGCACTTTTTATACTTTTCAAAGAACTCCGCATTCTGCGCATGCATCAGATAGAAATCAAAATAATCCACTCCGCAGGCTTCCAGCTGCTCATTAAAAAATGGTCTGATATCTTCTTCCTTATTAAAATAATTCGTAGTCAGCTTATTAACCAATATGTAGCTTTCTCTCGGATGACGCTTTGCAAGACACTCTCTGAGTGCAATTTCACTTTTTCCGCCAAGATATCCATGAGCTGTATCAAAATAGTTGAATCCGTTCTCAAGAAAAGTATCCACCATTTTACAGGTTTCCTCATAATCTACCTCTTCCCCTTTCATCGGTAGTCTCATACACCCGAATCCAAAATTTTTTTTGATATCCAAGTCACTAAAATAATTGTTTCCCATAAGATTATTCCTCCTAACTTATACACAAGTATCGCAATTCTTAGTAAATCGCTATACCGACTACCCTCATTTTACTCATTTCATATGGTAAAGTCAATAAACTAACAATTAACAAAACATCACATCTATTACTAACTACACATCTGTAAAATTTTATCTGCCGCGCCCTTGGCTCCGGCACATTTCTTAAATCCGTCCGAGATTTTTGTTGCATTTTCGCGATAAGAAGGATTGTCTAATACCTGCTGTACCACTTCTAAAATCGCCGAAGAGCTAATCTTTTCCAAGCGTATTCCTGCCCCCAGCTGTGCTACTCTGGTTGCAACACCGCCCTGCTCACTTATCTGCGGGTACACGACAAGAGGCACCTGATAATACAGGCTTTCGTTCACACTGTTCATACCACAGTGTGACAAAAATACATCTGCCTGCGAGAGTACCGCAATCTGGTCTACATGCTTGAAAACGGCAATATTTTCCGGTAACTGTCCCAGACCTTCCGTATCTACAAGATTTCCAACCGACATAATCACCTGAAAATCTGTATCTTTGAATGCAGCAATGCAGTTCTTATACAATTTCAGCATATCGTTATTCACCGTTCCCATGGAAATATAGACAAGCTTTTCCTTATTCTTCTCAATTTGGCCCGTGGACGGTCTGACAGACGGCCCTACAAAAGCATACTTATCTGAAAAAGTATCGGCGCACGGCTGGAACTGAGGCGAAGTGTATACTATGGTATCTGTCTTATCATCATTCTGTATAATATCCAACACATTATGAATCGGATATCCCTTATCCTGCAAACGCTTTATGTCCTTTTGAATCTTTGGCATGGAAAAAATCATACCAATCATCTGTCCGATACTCTGTTTCAGAATCTTTGCAGAATGCTGATTAAATGCAAATGTCGTTGTTGAGGAAACAAAAGGAATACCCAATTTCAGTGCAACTGCCTTTCCCCATACTGCCATGGAATCTGCCACAATACAATCCGGCTGTAATTGCTCCATATGCCTGCAAACCATATCATCCAGATTCAATGTAGTGATATTGTCAATATTGGTTTACACTTTTTTCTCAAGAATGTTCGACCTTAT
>CAYLWP010000242.1:0-3017 GCA_964387365.1 uncultured Roseburia sp.
GCTCATACTCATTAGAATTTTCAGGGTTGCATTACTGTTTATTTGTCAATGTTCTCTTTGCTGCTTTCCTGTTAGGCACAACTCTGATAGGATATCATACATTGTCACTTTATGTCAAGCACTTTTTTGTTAAAAAGAAAAATTCTTTGTCACCGTTTGACCAGCGGCAAAAAATATCTTACCACTCCAGTTTTTAGATGTCAACAGAAAATTATATTGTTTTTCACTACCCCAGTGCCACGTCAAGACTCATCATAATTGTAAAACCTACTGCAAAAAATATGGTTCCGATGTTGGAATGTTCTCCCTCTGCCATTTCCGGTACCAGCTCCTCCACTACAACGTATATCATTGCGCCTGCTGCAAAGCTTAACAGATATGGCAAAGCCGGTTCTATGATGCTTGCGACCATTATGGTCAGCAGAGCTGCTATCGGTTCCACAATCCCGGACAACATTCCATACAGGAATGCCTTTGGCTTTCCTACTCCGGCAGCACGCAGCGGCATGGATATAATTGCCCCTTCCGGGAAGTTCTGAATTGCAATACCGAGAGATAGTGCCAATGCACCCGTAATGGTAATCTGTGCATTTCCTGATAATAACCCTGCATAGACAACTCCGACTGCCATTCCTTCCGGTATATTATGCAGGGCTACGGTCAGTACAAGCATGGTCGTCTTTTGCAATTGACTCTTTGGTCCTTCTGCGGTTTCACTATTGATATGAAGATGCGGAATCACGTGGTCAAGCAGTAACAGAAAAAAATTTCCAATCCAAAATCCTACCACTGCCGGAACAAATGCCATTTTTCCCATGTCGGATGCCTGATCCATCGCAGGTATAATTAAGCTCCAGATGGATGCCGCTACCATAACTCCGGCCGCAAATCCTGTCAGTGCCCTTTGTACCGTAAGATTCATCTTCTTTTTCATAAAAAATACGCATGCAGCTCCTAAGGCTGTTCCGAAAAAGGGAATCAAAAGTCCCTTAGCCATTTCAAAAATCATATACTCACCCTTCCTTATTATGCTCCCTTTGCAGCAACATATATTCTGTCGTCAATCCCTCCTATATCAGAAATGGACCTGCATATTACAGGTCCATTTACTATTATATATGAAACTTATTCAATAATTGTACCAATAATTCTGCCTGATGTTTCTGCTCTTCACTAATTGCAGCCGTTTCCTGCGAAATTGCCGAGTTATTATCCACCACGCCTGCTACTACTGCGATATTCTCCTGTATCTGCCCTATGCTTTGTCGCTCTGCCTGGAGCTGTTTTAGCACATTGTCTATTCTGTCAGCTGTTTCTTCGGCGCCAACAAGAACATCTTCCATATCTGCTGCCGCTTCTCCTATAATTAAAGCGCCCCTGTGAATGACAGCATCCATCTCCTGAATCAATTCCTCACGGCCATTTGCAATTAATATATCATTTATCTTTACTATGGCCTCTGTATTTTCCTGCAATTCGACCTTCAAATCTGTCAGCTTCCTACTGTTTGTCAGTAATACGGAGTGCGCTGCACGGGCAATTTTTACCGATTCCTCAGCATCCTTTTCATCGTTTACAATACTTTCTTCCAGAAAATCCAGACGCATCATCAAATCTGACACCTGTGTTGCCTGTGCCGTACAGGATCTGGCAAGCTCTTCTGCTGCTCCTGCAAGCTGTCCCGAGCCCTCTTCAAGCTCTCTGGAAGCCTCCTGTATCGTTCCAACTGTTTCTCTCATATCTTCCACGATTTTCAGCATGGAATCTTTAATCTGAACAAATTCTCCTACATATTTCTGACTGATTGCTACATTAAAGTTACCGGTGCTCAGCTGCTCCAGAATAAAGGAAATCTCATCTATAATATTTACCAGATTCAGCTTCATGGTGTCGATTGCCGTTACCAGCTTACCAACCTCACTGTCATCTGCCGCCAAATCCAGGCGTGTATGCAGATTCCCGAGAGACATAATAATCATTTGATCTGACACCTTCAATATAGGCTTAAGCAACTCCTGCACGGAAAATTTCAGCGCCTGAACATTCTGATGTACTATGTAAATGAAGCCTATCAGAAACAGAATACCTAAAACCGCCTGCAAAATAACAGCTGTCTTCTTTTCTTCATCCATTCTTTTCTGTATTTGCTGAATTGTTTCATCTGTCAAATCATTGATTTTCCGGACTGTATTACCGTAATCTGCACCGAATACATATGCGGTTGCCGTTCCGAAATCGCCATCTTGCACAGCCTGCATGGCTTCCTCCTCAAACGGCACCAGACCATTGGAAAGATTTGCTATCTCCCGAAGCGATTCCCACTCACTTTCCTCAAGCGAATTCTCCTCGAGAGCATACCAGGCAGCATCCCTGTTTTTATCCTCATTCAGTTCCTTCATATAATTATCATAGTACTTCTGGTCACCCGTTACCGCATACGCCTGCACAGCATAGGTCAGTGTCTTGGAACCAAGACGGTACTGATTCAGATACATGGTATTCTCCAGCTGCTCCTTGGAAAGCTGCGATGCCCAAGCGCTTACTATAAAGAGCAAACCTAATAAAACAGCACCAACAATCACAGAAAAATAGGTGCTTTTAATAATTTTTTTCAATCGGTATTCCTGACTGTTTTTTGATATAACTTCCTCTTTCATCTTCTGCATATCTAATACTATCCTTCCCTGGGCGTATTCTTTTTATCCCACAAAAACCTTCCTATTGGTTTTCCATATTCTCAGATTATGATTCGTGCATAAAGACGATAGTCATTCTTTCCCTATTCTGTTTGCAACCCTATTTACGTTTATTGTTTATACTGCTCCCTATAAAATATTATAGCGCCCTTTTTCATAGATTAGCAATAAAATTTTTCCATATTTTCCAAACTATTTGTCTTTTTTTAAATCTTCAGCTAATTAAATATACATTTTTCGAATCTTTCTCCTTCTATCTTATATATATAGGCATTTGTTAAATGCCAAAAACCCTTGATTTTATTGGGTTTTCTTAATCTC
>CAYLWP010000243.1:0-2951 GCA_964387365.1 uncultured Roseburia sp.
ATGAGCCCTTATAGGGCGTGAACAAACCACCGGCTAAGCCGGTGGTTCTGATTATTTTCTTGCCTGTATCAGACAAATCATAGTATAATTATGCAAACAGGGTGTTCATACCATTTTAACCTCTTGAGTATGATACATGATTAGAAATATTGATTTGTGGAAGGAGAATTGAAGAGAATGACAGAACGGGAAAAGATGTTAGCAGGAAGATTGATATACGACCCTTTTGCAGAGGAGATGCCGGAGGAACGTACGAAAGCACACAGACTATGTAAATTATATAATGATACATTTGATACTGAAACAGAAAAACGGAAAGAAATTCTGGATGAGCTTATGCCAAACAGAGGAGAGAATGTATATTTACAAGGACCAATTTATTTTGACTTTGGAACTAATATTTCCATGGGCAAAGACAGTTACGCAAACTTCAATTTTACTGTGTTGGACGAAGGACGGGTTATCATAGGGGAGTCCGTATTTATTGGTCCAAATGTTTCTATGCTGACTGCAATTCATCCGCTGTGTTATCAGGACCGCAACTCATTTTTTAATGTAAAGACAGGCGTTGTTACAAATCTGGAATACACAGAATCGATTACGATTGGAGATAATTGCTGGATTGCAGCTAACGTTACGATTTGCGGTGGTGTAACGATTGGAGAGGGAAGTGTGATTGGAGCGGGTTCTGTTGTGACGAAGGATATTCCGCCACATAGCCTTGCAGTTGGAAATCCTTGTCGTGTGATTCGAAAGATTACAGAGGCGGATAGAATGTCTGAGCATCCGGAGTTTTTTGTATAACAGACCATTTTGCGTATTGCGAGGGGGAAATATGTTACCTGCAAGAAAAATAGCAATAGAATAAATGCAAGGAGGAACGACAATGTTCAGAGAATTACTTAGGAAAAATCAAATGCTTTCCGAGCAGGAATGTGTGAAGATACTGAAAAGTGAAAACCGCGGCGTTTTATCAGTGATTGGCGATGACGATTATCCGTACGGCATGCCAATGAATCACTGGTATAATGAGGAAGACGGTAAGATATATTTTCACTGTGGCAAGACAGGTCACAAATTGGACGCGCTGAAAAATCACAACAAGGTGTCGTTCTGTACCTATGATAAAGGCTATCGGGAAGAGGGCGAATGGGCATGGAAGGTGAAAAGTGTTATCGTTTTCGGCAGGATAGAGATTATTGATGATTTGGATAAAATAGCTGATATTACAACAAAGCTCAGTTACAAATTCACGCAGGATGATGCATATATTAAAAAAGAAATCGAGCAATCAGGAAAAAATACACTTCTTTTGCAGCTGACGCCCGAGCATATCAGCGGTAAATTAGTGACAGAAGCGTAAGATAAGAGAGTATTGGAAATGTTATTGAAGGAGAAGAATGTATGAAGTTATTGATTAAAGAGCGCGTGTTTTCGTGGGGTGACACCTATGATATTTATGATGAAGCCGGAACTGTAAAATATATGGTAAAAGCTGAGATTTTTGCATTTGGACATCAGCTTCATGTATATGATGCGAACAGGAATGAAATAGGTCAGATAAAACAGAGACTTCTTACCTTTATGCCACAGTTTGAAATCGAAATCGATGGGAATACCTGCGGAACGATTAGCAAGCAGTTTACGCTGTTTCGTCCAAAGTATGAGGTGGATTTTAATGGATGGCGCGTAGAGGGCGATTTCCTTGGCTGGGATTATGATGTATATGATGGCTGCAGCTCGATTATACATATTTCAAAAGAACCGTTACACTGGGGTGACACTTATGTCATTGATTTCAACAATCCGCAGGATGAGCTTATGGGAATGATGCTTGTCATTGCGATTGATGCGGCAAATTGTTCAGAGTCGAAGTAGGGGGAGCTTATGGTGCAGTCAAGAATGGAATTGGAATCAGGCTGAAAAGGAAAAATGGTTAACGCCATCAGAAGACAGCATATATCTTGCAAGAAAATGGTCCAAGGAGGGTGCCCGTTCCATACTGGATTTGGGCTGCGGATTAGGGCGGCATGCTTTGTTCTTTACTGAAAACGGATTTAAAGTCACAGCGGTTGATTTGTCGAAGGATGCTATCAAATTCACAAAAGAAGCAATGCAGGAAAAACAGATTGATTTTTCCTGCAAAGTTGCTGACATGCTACAGCTTCCTTTTGCAAATGATGCCTTTGACAGGGTGTTTTCTTATCATGTAATTTCCCATCAGGATACCGTGGGAGTCCAAAAGGTGATTGATGAGATTACCAGGGTGCTCGAACCGGGCGGAAAGGTATTTTTAACGTTATGTTCCAAGGAACATTATGCTTTTTTGGATGGCCGATTCCCGCATATTGATGAAAATACCGTATTAAAGACAGAAGGTGCAGAGACAGAGGTTCCGCATTTTTTTGCTGATAAAAGAGCAATCAATGCCTTGTTTCACGATTATACCCTTGAACAGGTGCGCCATATAACGGATTGTGTCATGGGAGAAGATGATAGCAAGGAAAGAAGCCACTATTTTATTGAAGCAACCGTTCAGAAAAAGGCAACAGAACTTGATTATTCAAACATAATCGGCACTACTGTAGCATGTACGATTGACCGACCGCTTGGAAGCTTTCATCCAAGACATAAAGACCTGTACTATCCAATTAACTACGGATATGTAAATGATGTTTTTGCCGGAGATGGAGCGGAACAGGATGTATATATTCTGGGAGAGGACAAGTCTTTGAACACCTATACCGGTAAAGTGATTGCTGTTTATCACAGATACAATGATGTTGAGGATAAATGGATTGTAGCAGCAGAAGATAGCAATTTTTCTGATGAAGAGATATTACAGCAGATAGAATTTCAGGAGAAGTTTTTTGATGGGATTTTAGTGAGGTAAAAGAAAGTTTGAAACAAATAGGTAGTGGTTAGAAAAAAGAAAATTGTATAGCAAACAA
>CAYLWP010000244.1:0-2924 GCA_964387365.1 uncultured Roseburia sp.
TAAATCATCTGTCCGGCATAGCTTTTTCCGCGTGCCTCAGGGACGGTATATACCTGTGAAATCTTCACATAATGCTCATCTTCGTTTCTGTCACAGAATGAAACAACATTTCCATCGCTATCCCTCCAGATGTATAAGCATTGCCTTTCTAACTGTTCCTTTGCCACTTTTATACTCTCTTCCTCAGAATATATGTGATCGCCGATAGCTATGGCAGCTTCCCTTATTAATCGGGAAGTAAATGCCACTTCATCCTTCGGTATGCATTCCAAGTGCCCATCTACTTGTTTTACAGGTGCTTTCGGAGTGGTACATTCATATGCTGCAATATTTACGGAAATATGCCAAGATTCCTGTTCCTCCTGCAATCTTTTCAGCAAATACTGTGCAATCTCATATCTGGTATTGAACCGATAATTCTGAATCGGTGAAAATTCCTTCTTAATTACCGCATAAATCTGTTCTAACTCCTCTTCCGTTACATCCTCCGGTGCCCATATCCAAGTCGGAAACATAGCCGCCGTATGTGCAATAATAATACGTTTATGGTCTGTAAGCACCTTTTTCACAGGTCCGCCTAAAACATTGAATAAAACTGCATACGACAACTTGTCCTTTTCCAGTAAGCCTCTATCAACAACATTTTTCTCATTTTCATATATATTCATCATTATAGCCCTTTCCTCTCCTTTTTCGAGAAGCTCCTTATGTATCAATTCTCACCATCTCGTGTATCGTTTTATTTCGATAAACGAGGTCATCTCTATCTGTAAAACCTATTTTCTCCCAAAAGGCATTACCAAGCTGATTTCTTTCAAAGACTACAAGCGCAACCTTGTGAATTCCCTCGTTTTCAAGTGCCTCCAGTGCATGGTCTACGAGCGCTTTTCCAATGCCCTGCTTTCTGCAATTCTGATTTACTGTGGTATGGTATATGAAGCCTCTTCGTCCATCATGGCCGGCAAGGATAACACCGATTATCTCCTCGTCCTGTTCTGCAACAAAGCAGGTTGTGGGATTTCTTTTCAAAAATTTCTCAATTCCTTCTTGGGAATCATCAAGATTAATCAAGCCCATGCCTGTTGTGTTAATCCAAAGGTCATACACCTTCTCATAATCTTCTATTACCATTTCTCTAATTATCATAAAACTACCTCCATTCCGTCATAAGCAAACTTGATTCCATCGTATTCCTTTTCCAATTTCATGTAATCGTCATAAGATTTTCCCCAATCCTCTTCCAAATGAGTTACGATTACCTTTTTGATATTGTATTTCTCCTTGGTTGCTACAATTTCGTCCATAACAAACAGCTCGTCTCTTAGCGGATTGTCCTTTGCCAATACAAAACCATCTTTTAAAACATCACCAACTATGGTATTGCCAATAATCAGAACATCAGCGTTATAAAACATCTCATTTACCGTAAATGGCTTCACATCACAGGGCGCATAAATTACTTTTTTATCCTCTTGCGTGATTACAAAAATCGCAACCTCGTCTTTCTCATCAACTGGTATCAGATTTATGCGAATATTCTCGCTTTCCACGCAATATCCGGTATGAACCGTGACTAATCCGCAATACTCATAATAACCTAGCACGGAGCCTCTAAAGGTTCCTTGTCCCTTTAACTCCTCTATCACTGTCGGCAATGCATAGACACCAATCGGATTATTATTTTTCTTCCCTACGGAAAGTCCCAGCCAGTCCATTCTTAGTTGCTCAAACACTCTTATTCCCATGGTATGATCCGGATCTGCATGACTGTACAATACATTCTTGATCTCGCTAACATTTGCATTATTTAGTGCATAATTAATATCCTCCGGCGTATCAATCAAAGTCTTTGTATCCTCAATATACAGACTACATCCTGTTCTCGCATAGGGAAAGCCCCTTTCTCTCGCTTCCTTGCAGACTCTGCAATTGCAACACGGTCTTGGTGTACTCACACATCCGCCGGAGCCAATAATCTTAATCTTCATTGCTAACCTCCTTTTCATAATCTATCAAAGTCATTTTTTCATTTACTTTCTTTTCTTCGCCTACTCGCACAAAACCACATTTCTCATATAAATGACAATTACCCTTTTCCTGTAAAATGGTATCCAGTCTCCATGCAACAGCCTGCTTGTATTTTTCAAAAAGTAACTGTATCACTGTATAAGCAATTCCTTTATTCTGATATGTGGGAAGAATAAATATAGGACTTATATAAAACACGTTTTCCTGTCTCTCACAGACTCGGACAGCTCCAACATTTTCTCCCTGATATCTTAATTAATAATAATCGGTTGTCTCCTGCTCCAATTTCATGATAACTTTTTCTAGCGTTTCTTTTACCGGACTTGTCTCATCATCATGGTATTTCTCGTACAACGGCAGAAAAGCTTCATATTTCATTTGATGAATTAATTCTGCGTCATCTCTTGTCGCTAAAACCAACTTAATATCTTCTCTCACATCTTTCCTCCTTCAGCATACGTACCTCACAGAGTACTCTTGCACGAATAAGCACCTCGCGAATTACATTCGCTCGGTTGCGTTGCGCGTCATAGCGATATAGAGAAAATTGTATGCGAGCATCCATTTTCTCTATATCACCATGACTTTGCTTATTCGCGCAAAAATCGCACCAAACATTCTATATGTCTGGTGCGATAAATATGATACAAGATGTAATACAAAATATATTATCCAATGAATTACATTCACATTCTTATCTATGCACAGACATATAAGACCTATCGACCTATAACTGTGCACCGAATATGCGACAGCTATAAGCAAATACGTCTATAATACATGTAAATATATCGTCTTGAATGTAAATTGTGATTCATTTGTATGCTCCTTTTTCAATTTTTTACAATACTAACACCAATATATGAATTATGTCAAGCATATTTTCAGACACTTTT
>CAYLWP010000245.1:0-2918 GCA_964387365.1 uncultured Roseburia sp.
TACTCATTAGAATTTTCAGGGTTGCATTACTGTTTATTTGTCAATGTTCTCTTTGTTGCTTTCCTGTCAGACGCAACTTTAATAGGTTACCATATGTTGTTACTTTATGTCAAGCATTTTTTTAACTTTTTTTCTTCACATTTATTTAGGAAGATTAAATGCTTTCTTGTCGCTTTATCGGTTTTCCTCGGCGACGAAACTCATCATATCACCTCATATCTCAGATGTCAACGAAAAAAACTGCATTTTGTTAAAGTTCATCAATTCAACCATTGTCTTTGATTTTGCAAAGAAAATGCATAATCCATACTGCATATTGCATGAATTATACATTTCTTTGCCTATGATTTTCTCCTTTGTGTAATATTCTTACTATATTAGCATTAAATTATCGTAACTATTCAAACACAGATTTTCTCCAGAAGATATGTACTCAATTGTTCTATTTCTACGCTTTCCTGTTCCATTGTATCCCGGTTACGCACAGTTACAATTCCTTTTTCTAAGGTATCATCATCCACTGTCACAGCAAAAGGTATACCAATCGCATCACCTCTGCGATAACGCTTTCCTATACTTCCCGTTTCCTCATATTGCGCCATCATATAATTACTTAACTTGCTATATAATCTTTTCGCTTCTTGGGCATGTTTCTTTTTTATCAAAGGCAAAACACTAACCTTTATCGGGGCAAGCCTTGGAGCGATATTTAAAACAATTCTGCTATCCATTTCATCTATTTTCTCTTCGCAGAGACTTTCAAACAACACTGCAAGTACGATACGATCTACACCATATGTCGATTCAATAATGTATGGAATATATTTTTCTCTTGTCTGTTCATCAAAATATTCCATAGATTTTCCTGAATACTCCTGATGTCTGCTCAAATCAAAATCTGTTCTGTTATGTGTTCCATTAATTTCTCCCCAACCAAACGGAAAACAATATTCAATATCGCAGGCTTCCTTCGCATAATGTGCAAGCTTTTCATGGTTATGAAATCGTAGTTTTTTTTCCGGCAATCCTAAATATTTAAAAAATTCCATACCGTACTGTTTAAAATGCTCGTATAAATCACTATCTGTTCCTTGTTTACAAAATGTCTGATATTCCATTTGTTCAAACTCTATTGTTCTAAATGTAAAGTTTTTAGGAGTTATCTCATTTCTAAACGCTTTTCCAATTTGTCCAATACTAAATGGAAGTTTGGTACGCATTGCACGAAGAACATTTAAATAATTCACATATTCTCCCTGCGCATTTTCCGGTCTTAAATAAATCGTACTACTATCATTGGTAACTCCTCTTTGCGTTGCAAACATAAGATTAAATTGCCTGATATCTGTAAAATCCGACTTTCCACATATTGGACAAGGTACTTGCTTTTCGCGTATAAACGTCATCATCAGTTCCTCTGTCATCGCATCGGCTTTTATCTGAGCATCAAAGTTTTCTATCAATGTATCTGCTCTATGTCTCGACTTGCATTCTTTACAATCCAATAATGGGTCTGTAAATCCTGCCAGATGTCCACTTGCTTCCCATACCTTAGGATTCATCAGAATATCGGCATCTATTTCATAGCTGTTTTCTCTTTTTTGAATAAAATAATAACGCCATGCATCCTTTATCTGATTTTTCAGTCTTGTACCGAGTGGTCCATAATCCCATGTATTTGCCAATCCGCCATAAATTTCACTTCCTTGAAAAATAAATCCATACTGATTACAATATGCAACCATTTCTCCCATTGTAAAAGTTCTTTTTTCTCTCATTTTCATTCCTCACTTTCCTTTTTGATAAAAACTGTTGGAATCAAGAATAAAGAATGGTAAATAAAAAAGCCCTAAACATACTTTTAAATATGCTTAGGGCGAATAATCCGCGGTTCCACCTAAATTCAGATAAACTCTGCACTTTCACGATACGGATATTATATAGCATCAGCTATCGCCATCTTATATCGCATTCCTTTTAACGGTGGAATTCTCCGTCGGTCGCTACTTTCTTCACTCCGCTGCTCCAAGACGCCTTCCATGCTATTCTCATAAGGATTCACACCAGCCATCCTCTCTCTGAAATCAAATTCACATGTACTATTTCTTTTCAACGCATTTACAGTTTTTATTATACTACTATATCTCACATCATTCTGCAAGTAAATTATTATCTTATTATCAAGTTGTCGAAAAAATCATTTTATCTCACATGAAATCCAGTTTCATGCTCTTCCAGAGGAATTTCCTCTGCGGTAATACTGTCAATTACAATGTAATCACTTTTATTTACCATCTTCAGCATATAATTAATCTGCTCTTCCGTGCCCTGCGCTTCCATTTCTACGGAACCATCCCATTCGTTGCGCACCCATCCGGTAATACCCACACCGTTTGCAGCATACTTTGCACGATAGCGGAAGCCAACGCACTGTACCCGGCCTGTAAAACGCATATGCTTGCGTACTATTCTTATTTCCGTCATGCCTTTTTCTTCCGTCCTCTCCATATTCTAAAAAATGTTTGGCCGGCAACAATCAACGCAAAAGAAAAACAGTTAGTCGAAAGCGCAAGCACTTCCTTCTAACTGTTTTAATACTATTTCACGAGGCTTGTGGCCTGCTCAAACTAATTAAGCAAGCTTAGACTTTGCTAATTCTGCTAAGCTCTTGAAGCCTTCTGCATCATTAACTGCCATCTCAGCTAACATCTTTCTGTTGATGTCAACACCTGCAACCTTTAAACCGTGCATCATCTTGCTGTATGATAAACCGTTTAATCTTGCTGCTGCATTGATACGTGCAATCCATAACTGTCTGAACTGACGCTTTCTCTCTTTTCTACCTGCATAAGAAGAAGCTAAGGCTCTCATTACAGACTGCTTTGCAACTCTGTACTGCTTAGATCTTGCTCCTCTGT
>CAYLWP010000246.1:0-2917 GCA_964387365.1 uncultured Roseburia sp.
AAATGACGAAAAAAAGGAGCGTGAAAAATGATTTCTCATTTTTTCACAGCCCCTTTTATTATACTTCACTATTTTCAATTTTTTGTATTAATGCTTCCAATGTCGCAAGATATACCTGAAATTCCTTTCTGATATACGCTTCGTCCTTCTCCTTGCCTGCAAGCTCATGCTTCAGGGAAAGCTCCGAAAAATTAACCGCACCGATATTTAATGCATTTCCCTTCAGGGAGTGTGTAATCATGATATACTGCTCCCAATTTTCTTCTCTGAAAGCAAGCTCCAGCTTAGGCAGATATTCTCTTGCCTGTTTGCAGAAGGTCTCAAGAATCTGCATATAGAGTTCTTCCGAATCCATGCAGTAGGACAAACCGGTATCACGACGGATAGTCAATAAATCCTCTTGTGTCTCATCCTGTTCGTTCATATGTATCAGCTCCTGCGGCAGATACGTCAGCAGCATTGTTTCCAGCTTGTTTGCCCTTACAGGCTTTGCAAAATAATCATCAAAGCCATATTCCAGATATTGCTTCCTGCTTCCTGCCGTTGCATTCGCGGTCAGGGCAATCACCGTTGCATTCCGGTTCGGATTGGAGCGTTCTGCCCTTATCATTTGTAAGGTTTCCACGCCATCTAATTCCGGCATCATATGATCCATCAAAATCAAATCATACTTTCTTTTCTTCGTAAGTGCCAGGCACTCCTTTCCGCCTGCCGCCGTATCTACCTGCATCAAAGTACGTTTTAACAGTTCCTCCATCAGCATCCGGTTCATATCGTTGTCATCGACAACCAAAATGGCTGCATCCGGTGCTGTAAACAGGCCCTTCTCCTCTACCTTTTCCCTTTTCTGCTCCTGCAGCAGGCGGTCAAAGTTTCCGATTGTACTCTTATCCACTACCTTCTGCGGAATACGCACGATAAAGGTAGAGCCCTTTCCATACTCACTGTCCACCTTGATGCTTCCCTGCATTAATTCCACAAGCTGCTTCACAATGGCAAGACCAAGTCCCGTTCCCTCAATACTTTGATTTTTACGCATCTCTAAACGTTTAAAGCGTTCAAACAGCTTCGGGAGGTCTTCCTTTTTGATTCCAATGCCGGTATCTGTCACAGAAAAACAAAGCTCAATATTCTCCGTATCAATCCATTGGAAAAATACTTTTAGCGTTATCTGTCCTTCCTTCGTATACTTTACTGCATTAGATAATAAATTCATAAGAATCTGCTTAATTCTAAGCTCGTCGCCATATAGCTTAACCGGAAGCTGTGAATCAACATCAACCTGTACAGTCAGTGGCTTTCCCTCAGCCCTTGCGTACAGCATTGTCAGTTCATCCTGCATCATGGTTGCAAAGGTATAGGTTTGACCGACCAGCTCCAGCTGACCGGACTCAATCTTTGTAAAGTCCAGTACATCATTTACCAGCCCAAGCAGCATATTGCTTGCACTTTGAATATTATATGCGTACTGCTGTACTGCTTCACTGTCACTTTCACGCAGCACCATCTCATTCATTCCGATTACGGCATTAATCGGTGTTCGAATCTCATGTGATATATTGGCAAGAAACTTTGCCTGTGCATCCTTTGCCGCAACTGCCTGCTGACGCTCCTTTTCTCCCTGCAACAGCTCCAGCACCGTATTAATCAATGCCAGAACAAACAGGATTAACAAGGCAAAAACAGAAACCGTTCCCAGCCAGACTCTCGAATTCATATAATAAAGAATAATCTCCAGTACTACTGCTATCATCGTTCCGTAAACACCGATTGCTACCAGCAGATAGCTGCCAATCCGCTGCTTTACGGTATCAATAGTCATGGTTAGCAGGATAGCAAGCACCGCAAAACAGGTTCCCGCATGAACAAGATGAACCATCTGTACAAACTGTACGATGTCCGACAGCTGCAGAACAGTTCCTACTACCAGCACTGCCGCTGAATAGGTAATCGGAAATATAAAGTACTTCCGGTAATATCCCTTCTGCATCTCATCAATAAAAATCAGCATCGGAAAAACAAGAAGCATGAGACTCCAATAGGAATAGTTTGCCAGAAAGGACACATTTTTGAATAAAACCTGTCTTATTTCTGTCTCGGATAACATCCAGAAGGCACCGAAAAAGAGTGCCCAGCACAAATAATTCAAGGGGGGCATTCTCCTATACACGATTCTCATAACGACACATATGGAAAACCCGAACAGACTGACAATAATCATAAAAATGCAAATCAACAGCCGCGCTCCCGAATCCTGCATAAACTGAAACCAGATGCTTGCTCTGTCCGCAAGCAGAACCTCATTCATATAGCCGGCATACTTGGATTCACTGGAAAAGCAGTAGGTCACTTCCTTTCCTGCATCTTCCTCTCCCAGCTCCACAAAAACATATCGAAACGCACTGTTTGTGCCAAACGGTCTTGTTTCCTCCGTATTGTAGACACGACGCAGTTCGTCACCGATATAAACCTCGACGTCCTGCCAGACCGGTCGAAAGCAGATGGTTGTCCCATTCTTTATTTCCTGAGGCAGGGTCGTAACCAGCGTAACAACCTCTCCGTACTCCGCCTCCAGCTTACCCGGAACCTCTGCCGGAATCCGCTCTTTGTTATCCAGAACCTGCTGCCAGCTTGTCTCAAACACCGGAGTAGGCAGAAATACCTCTTCCTGCTCACTCGGAAGCCAGCTCTCTCCTATCAGAAAGGACAGCAAAAACAGGAATGTTGCAATTCCGAAAAACACCTTGATTGCTCCCATGTATTTTGTTGCCCTGTTGTCTGTGCTTTTTTTATTCATGCCACGCCCCTCCGTACCACAATTATATTACACTTCACTTTTTCTTTCAACTTATGTTAACGTAAAGATGGGGTAAACTTACTGTCGGAAAGTAATAGGCAGAATACACCTGTGATCTGT
>CAYLWP010000247.1:0-2881 GCA_964387365.1 uncultured Roseburia sp.
CACCAGGTCCGATACCTGCGATAACAGCAAGTCCTGCACCGATTGCTGAACATCCTAAGATAAAGTTTGTATTGAATTCCATATTTTTTTCCTCCTAATAATATTATTTACTGTGTTTTAATCTCCAATCGCATCATTAATATACGTCATTGTTAACATTGCGAATACATATGTCTGAATTGCTCCGGAGAACAAATCGAAGTACACATGCAGTGCTGCCGGCCATGCCGTAGCAACCCAACCGAGCAAACCATAAATCAACGCCATCATTACCGTTCCCGATAAAACGTTTGCGAACAAACGAAGGGACAGTGAAATCGGTACTGCAATATCACCGATTACATTGATTGGCGCCCAAATCGGCCACGGATCGCACAGACCCTTGATAACGCCTGAAATCTTCTGATGCTTAATCTTATTGAAGTGAATCAGTGTGAAGGTTATCAAACCCAGTGCCAATGTTACACCGTAGTCAGCGGTAGGCGGGCGTAAGCCAAATAGACCTGAGATATTGCTAAGCAGGATAAACATGAAAAGAATGCCAATATAATTGGTAAATGCTGCTGCATTCTTTCCCATAACTCCCTTAACCATGTTGTCAAGCATCTCGACTATCAGCTCTACCACATTCTGGAAAGCTCCCGGAACTTCTGTCGCACGCTTCACCGCCCTGTTCGCCAAAAGACAAAAAATAACGAGCAGCATCATAACAATAAACAGACACGCGTGCGTAGTTGTTATCCATACCGTCTGGCCAAAGAATTCATACTGAAAAATACCATGAACCATAAAATCAAGCTCAGCCGAGGATAACAGGATTCGTGTTCCCATAAACTCACCTCCTTAATTTATTTCTTTATTCAGTTTTCTTTTTTTGAGACAGCTTCTGAAAAATCGGTTGAAGATAAGCAGATACCTTTAGTCCCATTACTCCAACAAAAGCTGCTATCGGATTACCTATATTCGTCACCATCAGTATACCCATAATCAAAACTACTATCAGATATCTGATGATATTCTGCCTCGTGACTAGCGTCTGTGCCCCCTTTTCATCATAATCCAATGCATTATTCAGCGATAATGCCATATGGACTGCCATAAACATTGCTACCAGCACTCCCATCCAGAGTCCTATGCTGTAGTTTGCCTTTTCTGTCACAAGAAAGACGCCCACAATCTGGCTTGCCGCGCCAAATATTACGATTCCGGCTAACAATCCAGGCAAGGCATTGTTAATATTACTGAGCTTTTTAATCATCTTCTTCCTTTTCATCTCCCGCTATATTGGTTTGTGTTGGACGCTTTTGTATTCCCTTTCTACGTTTCAATTCCATCGAATCATCCCTTGTCTCAAATATCTTCTTCGACAAAATGAATACATTACGAAAGCCTGCCATTGCACCAATAAAAAATAGTGTGACAAACAGCCAGGAGGTCTGAAACTTCTCGTCCAGATACCATCCCAGAAAAGAGCATAAAAAGATAGGTACAAGCATCGTAATTCCAAACTGGGTAATCATAGTTAATGACTGATAAACTGTCTTATGATACTTCATATTTTCCCTCCGTTCAGTTTATGCTTATAAATACCTAACTTAAATTATACAAAGTTTTTAGTTTTCTGTCTAGTGAGTGCTTGATTTTTCTAATTAATTTATTTTATTCTGCTTGTTTGTAAAATATAAACGAAAACTTATTTACATCGGTGTGCTGAACACGTAAAATAGTCTTATACATTCGAATGGTATTCTAACATTACCACACATATTAGAGTTACCGGAAAGGGGTGTTCTTATGAAAGAAAATCCAATTATTTACAGAAAACGCATGATTCCGGAAGAATGTGTTCTTCTAAAAGATGATATCCTTCTCGAGGTATCGGACGATGTTATCATCACGAAGTGGAATACGCTAAAGCCAAAGCGTGAGCTTCATCACGGCTTTTCCTGTTATTTCCTGAACCAGGGCTTTAAGGTCAGCAAATTCTACCGCGCAGACAATACGCTGATGTACTGGTATTGTGATATTGTGGATTATGATTATAATGAAGAGACCAACACCTTGGTTGCAACCGATTTGCTGGCAGACGTAATTATCTACCCGGACGGCTTTGTGAAGGTCGTTGACCTGGACGAGCTTGCGCTCGCCGTAGAGCAACAAATTTGTGAACCCGAAAAAATAAGACTTGCTTTGAAGAATTTAGATAAACTGCTCAATCTGATTTATGAGGATAAATTTGATATATTGGCGGCGTATATAGAGAAGTGGGACAGGTAACTGTCCCACCTAAACTTATAAAAATTTCTTATTCCATAACCATCCTATAAGTAACCATCGGAATTACTAAGGATAACGAAGTAACAATCACAGGTATATCCACAGCGGGTTCTATCGTAGACTGATAGCACCTAATAAGAATATATTTATATAATCACATCATAACACTAAGTACTACATCCAGTTTTAATTTTGATAATACATAGCTTGCCTATTAAACAACTCTGCATACACTCCATTTTTTCTCAACCAATTCATCATGGGTTCCATATTCAACTATCGTTTTTTTTGAAAACACAGCAATTTTATCACAGAATTTACAACTCGACAATCTATGTGATATATAGATAGATGTCTTTCCCGATATCATTTCATTAAAGCTTGTATATACTTCATATTCAGCAACAGGATCTAATGCTGCCGTAGGCTCATCTAAAATTACTATTGGTGCATCTTTATACACTGCCCTTGCTAATGCAATTTTCTGTTTTTCTCCCCCTGACATCTCTGTTCCATCTTCCTCAAACTGTTTCGACAATGGTGTTTTTATTCCATTTTTATAACCCGTCTTTCTGCGAAAGACACCAATGCGTCATGAAACAGA
>CAYLWP010000248.1:0-2870 GCA_964387365.1 uncultured Roseburia sp.
CTAAGAAGGTATTCAAGGTTGGTGAGACTCTTAAGGTTCTCATTAAGGAAATCGACGGAACAAAGGTTGCTCTTTCCTTAAAGTTTGATGATTCCAACCCTTGGAAGGATGCAGTTACTAAGTATGCAGTAGGCAACGAGGTAACAGGTAAGGTAGCAAGAATGACAGATTTCGGTGCATTCGTTGAGCTTGAACCGGGTATTGATGCATTACTTCATGTTTCTCAGATTGCAAAAGAGCATATTGAGAAGCCGGCTGACGTATTAACAGTAGGTCAGGAAGTTACAGCTAAGGTTGTAGACTTCAATGAAGAGGGCAAGAAGATCAGCTTAAGCATCAAGGCTTTATTTGCTCCTGAACCAAAGGAAGTTGTTGAAGAAGCTGTTGCTGAGGATGATTCAGATGTTGTATCTGTAGATATTGACGTTGTAATCGCTAAGCAGGAAGCTGAAGAGGAATAATAGCTGATTGCAATTGCTCATCGGGGAATACTGGTACCAGTATTTGAGCGGTATAAATAATCGTATAAGGACAATTGAATGTAAGCGCTCTAGGAACGAAAGTTCCTAGGGCTATTTCCATATTTAAGAGATTGTGTAACTGTTCATTGATGAGAAAACGGGGAGAACAGCAAAGAAAGGGGAAGTCTATGGTATACGATTACGAATATTTTAAAAAGGAAGTCTATGCTCTGACTAAGATTGACTTGAATGCTTACAAAGAGAAGCAGATGAAGCGTAGAATCGATACGCTGATTACCAAGTATAAGATAACAGGATATGATAAGTTCCTACAGAGACTGAAAGAGGATAAGACGGTATTTGATGATTTTGTTAATTATCTGACCATCAATGTTTCAGAGTTCTATCGCAATCCGGAGCAGTGGGTGCTGATGGACAAGGAGATTATTCCGGAGCTGGTTGGCAGATTCGGTAAGACTCTCAAGGTATGGAGTGCTGCCTGTTCGACAGGAGATGAACCATATTCACTGGTTATGGCTCTTTCCAGACATATCCCGTTGAATCAGATTAAGATTATTGCAACGGATATTGATAAGCAGGTGATTGAGAAGGCAAAGGCAGGTTTATATAATGATAAAAGCATCGCAGCAGTACCGGATGATTTAAAGAAAAAGTATTTCACTCAGATTGGTCCGTCCTATAAGATATCGGATGAGATTAAGTCAAGAGTAGAGTTTAAACAGCATAATCTGTTGAAGGATCCTTATCCGGATAAATGTGATTTGATTGTGTGCAGAAATGTATTGATTTATTTCACGGAGGAGGCAAAGGATGAAATCTTCCGTAAGTTCAATGATTCCTTGAAGAATGAGGGAATCTTATTCATCGGAAGTACGGAACAGATTATGAATTATCGAGAAATGAATTATGAACGAAAGAATTCGTTCTTCTATATCAAGAATAAGTCCTAAATTCGACTTGTTCTGATAGACAAAGCGAAAAGCCGTAGGTTGGATTGGTATCCAAGAACTACGGCTTTCGCTTTCTTAAAGGTAATCTATATTAATTAGGTAATAGCAATGTTATCGTGACGGTTGCTTTGATTTACTTTGTGGTTGCCATCATCTGAAGAATGTGCTGGGCATACCGGTTAAAGTCTTCCCGCTTGGTCTTAAATTCATCTGTAAGCTCAAAAAATAATTCCTTTGCCTTATAATCACGCTTGAAAAATGGGGTAAAGGCTGCATCCCACTGCGGAAGATAAGAGGAAGTCTTTTTCGTATAACAGTTAGAGGCAAGAGCCTGCTCGCGGTATTCCTTATCAACAAAGGAAGCAACCGATTTATGAATGGCTACATCTTCGTTCGGAAGATAATAATAGTCTCTGTAATTGGAATAGAAGTACTTCATCTCTTCCTCGTAGATAGGGACACGCAGTCTTCCCTCTGTACCCTTTCCGATAAAATAGCAGCTGTTTGCACAGTAGGAAATCTCGGTCGGAAGTGTGCAGGGAAGCTTTAAGGTCATAACAATTTCGGGGTGACGCTGCTGATGAACGTCATTGTAATAATTTGCCTGAACCTTGACTACCTTAATCGGATTATGGAAGAGGTCTGGGATATGCAACGCAGCGATGACATCCAACATTCCCTTAATATCCTCTTCGTTATGAAGAAGCAGAAAATGCTCCTTTTCCTCATCGTGAGTCAGTACATAGTCATGATAGATTTCAATCAGCTCCCCGCCGGAATAGGTATCCTCGCGGTCTGTGGAGAGAAAGCTTTCTATTGTTTTCTGCCTGCAGTCAGGCAGTTTTAAAAAGGACTTGTAAGGGGAAATTCTTCTGTAAATATCAATTCCTTCAAAGTTGCGTATATGAAAGTCAATCTGATACTGCTCAAACTTGTGGTCAAGATAAGGAATATCAAACTGATTGCCGTTAAAGTGAATCAGAGAACGATAACCTGAGGCAAACTCAGCAAAGGCACGCAGTACATTTTCCTCGTCCTCATAGTTCGTGGCAAACCATTGAATCGCATGCCAGCGGTTATCGGAAGCGGAGTCCTGATTGCAGTAAATACAGCCAATCAGATAAAGCGTGGAGCTTTTTGCGTATAGTCCGGTTGTTTCGATATCAATAAATAATGTCTGCTGCGGAATGCATAAATTCTCAAGAGGGTAGTTAGGAGCAAGGCTTCCTAAGCTTTTCTGAATACATTTCATATATGATGTCTGAGGTATATCTGAAAAAAATGGATATACGTTCCTTCCTGTTCATATTATAGTAGTGGATAAGCGCTACATAACTATACCTTACCATATGGAATTACCACTGTCAAAACAGAATCGAAAATAGTTTGTGTCAAGTGTTCGTTGGCAACTTTCCATTTGTTTTTCTCAATGATATTC
>CAYLWP010000249.1:0-2855 GCA_964387365.1 uncultured Roseburia sp.
TCCGCATATTTCAGGAATCGGTTGGGGAGAAAATATGTTTACAAGAAAGAGAATTATAGATATATTCTGCGAAAATATGAAGTGGGATAGAAATAATGAACCTAAAAAGAATGTTATTGATTTCAGTAAAGGGTATTGATTGATATGCAAAGGTTGATAAAACAAGGTGAATTAAAATCATTATCTCCGGGCATGAAATACTATTTGTTTGAGCAAGAAGATTACTTGCAGGAATACTGAGAGCAGAAATTGAAGTTGGAGGGGATAAAAGAATTATGAATGCCAAATTACTAGGCTTTTTTAGTGGTTTTCCGACACGACACTTTACGGATTGTATTGCGGATGTGCTTAAGGAAGAATTAAACGTTCGAGATAGTCTTGCATTTTCTTGATGGGAGGGAATGCAACACTGCAATTTAAGTTAATGTGTGACAAAGGCATACTTGATGAAATTCGCCAAAGCAGTGCTGTGATATTGGGCGTGAGTGCAGGTGCCATGAATATGGGAAAGCATACGGTTGATGTATATGAATTCCTTACGCCTTACGAAGGGTTGGGATTTGCGGATATTACGGTCAAGGCACATTATCCATTCGAAGACGATAACCTGTTACATTCTCTGAGACAGGTTTCTTTGGAACTTCCGGTATGTCTGATGACAGATGAAAGTGCTATTTTTGTTAAAAAAGAAAGTATTATGCAGATAGGGGAAATCTATCGAATGGTTAAAGGGGATATTATCTTGCTAACGCAGGAGCAATTGGAACAAATGAGGAACTGAAACTTCCGGACTTATAGAGAGTCTGAACGTGCGTGATTATTGAATTTGTGGAGTGCTAAGAATGGAAAAGAAAGATAAAGCAAGTGTTTCAGCTGTTGTAGGTGCAAGTATAAACGCTATCCTTTGGATTATACTTTTTTTGATTTGTATGAAGGATATTCAGATCATGTTTCATTTATTCTTCATATTGTGTGTGCCGTTGCATGGGATATTTCTGCCATTGTTTGGATTATGAGATACATAAAATCAAAAAGAGAACGAATTTTGAATTTATGAGCTAATGATAGATAGAGGAAAATAAATTATGAAAGAACGATTTAAAAACATTTTAGCGAAAAAAGGAAAGAAGAACGGAGTAACTGCGTTGATTTGTACCATTATGTTAACAGTTGCTTTGGGAACATTGGTGGGCTGTTCAATCACGAAAGAAAATGCAGAAGATATTCAGGATGAAAATAGTCAAACAGATGAACCTTCACCGGAATCTGCTCCGGATAATAACGAGCATGATTCTAATGAAGATGAAAGTGTAAATGTAGATGAGCCTGCTACAAATAATCAGCAGGAAAGCAGTATGCAGACGGCGGAAAGTATAAACCCGGAAACATTTCCTGTTGGTGAATACCACGATGATATGGGTTCTGAATTGATTATCTCTAAGGTTGATGATAAAAATTACAGTGTAGAATTCGGAATATACAAATTAATGTATATGGAAAATGCCGCAGTTGGAAGTTACGATGTCAATACTGGGGTATTATCTTTTTCCGGCAAAGATATCAGTAGCGAAAAAACATTATCTGCGGACGTGACAATCCAAGGGGATAATCTGATAGTTACATTAACACATTCTGAATTTCCGGACTGCCCGGCAGGAACAACTTTTGAATTCATGGGTGAGTTAAGATGAAGATAAAAAAATTGGCAGTAAATGATTTATATATTTTGACGGAGTTATTTGATTACAACAATGTTGAACAAATGATATCTGAATGTACGCATGATATTCAAAATGGGATTATTGATATTTTTGTTTTATATGATAAAGATGTTTTAATAGGTGAACTTCATGTAATGTATGAAAGTGATGATGAAAATTATGCTATACGGGGCAGGCGGGCGTATCTGTTTGCGTTTAGGATTCGTGAAGATTTTCAGAACAAAGGATACGGAACATATCTCTTAAAAACAGTTCTGGCTGTATTAAAAGAAAATGGATATTCTGAGTTTACGGTTGGAGTGGAAGATGATAATTTTAGGGCAATTCATATGTACCAAGCTTTGGAATTTGATGAATTTCTGCTTAGAAAACAAGAAGAGTATCAGGGCGATGCGTATGAATATAATTTATACTTGAAGAGATAAAAAATTCCACGCAAAAAAGATGGATAATTTTGATTTGCAGAGTTTGCGTAAAGGAGAAGGACAGGATGAAAATATACTATGACGATAAGCTGATAAGAATTAGGAGTATGGAGAAAGGTGATGCCAAAATTATATATGACACATATCTTTCGTATGGATGGCATCCACTAATGGAAACATACGAGAATTACTATTTGGAACAAGAAAAAAATGAAAGAATGGTTTTTATCGCTGAATATGAAGGCGATGTTGCGGGGATATGCACGCTTGTGCTTAATCCAACAGAAGGACCGTGGGCAAACATGGGATATCCGGAGATTGTTGACCTGACAGTCTTTTTTCATGTTCATAATAAGGGAATAGGAAATAAACTTTTAGATGTAGTAGAGCAAGAGGCAGCTAAGAGAGCTGATATGGTATATTTAGCAGTGGGTGTTCATTCCGGTTATGGTGCTGCACAAAGAATTTATGTGAAACGAGGATACATTCCGGATGGTAGTGGAGTATGGTATAAAGGTAAAAATTTGGAACAATATGCACCTTGTTGTAACGACGATGATTTACTGCTGTTTATGTCGAAGAAATTACAGATGTGATTGGGAATTACAACCATCAGGTTAATAGAGAGTTTGAAAGCACGTGATAATTTAAATTGGATAGTGTCAAATGACCTATGAAAAAACTGGGCAAAGAAAAAAGGCTCAGATGA
>CAYLWP010000250.1:0-2840 GCA_964387365.1 uncultured Roseburia sp.
TCAATAACAAGAACAACCACGTCGGCACGCTCTACCGCACTGACTGTACGGATAATCATGAAACGCTCCAGCTCTTCCTTAATCTTATTCTTTCTGCGAAGTCCTGCCGTATCAATGAACACATACTCCTTGCCATCATGAACAACCTCTGTATCAATGGCATCTCTTGTTGTACCCGCAATATCGGATACAATTACTCTGTTCTCACCTACCAGCTTATTAATAATGGAGGACTTACCGACATTCGGCTTACCGACAATGGCAACTCTCGGTCTGTCATCCTCTTCCTCTTCCAAAGCTTCCTTATTAAATAAATCGGTAACCGTATCCAGCATCTCACCAAGACCCAGACGGTTTGCCGCAGAAATCGGTATCGGGTCACCGATTCCGAGATTATAAAATTCGTAGACATCTGCTTCCATTTTCTTGAAGCTGTCCACCTTATTGACAACAAGCACTACCGGCTTGTGGCTTCTGCGAAGCATGTCCGCTACCTTTGCATCCGCGTCAACAAGTCCCTGCTTCACGTCCACAAGGAAAATAATGACATCTGCCGTTGCAACGGCAATCTCTGCCTGCTCGCGCATCTGTGAAAGAATGATATCCTTGCTGTCCGGCTCGATACCTCCGGTATCAACTAAGGTAAAGTTCCAGTTCAGCCATGAAATATCTGCATAGATTCTGTCTCTGGTAATACCCGGTGTATCCTTGACAATGGAAATCTTCTCACCGGCAAGTGCATTAAATAAGGTAGACTTACCGACGTTTGGACGTCCAACTACCGCAACAATCGGTTTTTTACTAGCTTTTCCCATCATTTTACTCCATTTCTATCTATATTCAAATCGTATAAACAAAATCCCGACCGCTTGATTTTACAATATCTGGGTGTCGTTGTAAAGCTTTTGTTACTGTTCACTCGTACCTCGTTCCGGTAACAAGCTATTTAACCGTTACTTATACTATACAAGAAAAACCTTGACGTGTCACTAACAGAATGATATAAAATAAAGTGACTGTAACGCAAAAGAAAGGATGTTTTTACAATGCCTAATCTACAACAATTGAAAAATGCCATGCCTGTTGCACCTTTAAAGCTTGTTGCATTAAGCAGTGCCGCAGATATGGGTAAAAAGGTTAATGATTATCTTGTCGACTTCCGTAAGCATGTTGACAATGTATATATCGGTGACCCTGCATTTCAGGGATATTCAGAGGATAATTATCTTTTGGATTTTACCACTCCCCGTTTTAACAGCGGCGAAGGCAAGGCTGTATTAAACGAAACCGTTCGTGGTAAGGATTTATTTCTTTTAGTTGATGTCTGCAATCACAGCCTCACCTATAAGATGAACGGTTACGTCAACCACATGTCTCCGGATGACCATTATCAGGAGCTGAAGCGTATTATCGCTGCCGCACAGGGAAAGGCTCACAGAATCAACGTTATTATGCCGTTCCTTTACGAAGGACGTCAGCACAGAAGAACCGGACGTGAATCCTTAGACTGCGCTTATGCCTTTGAAGAATTATGCGAAATGGGTGTATCAAATTTCATTACCTTTGATGCACATGACCCTAGAATCCAGAACGCGCAGCCACTCAAGGGCTTCGATAACTTTACTGCACACTATCAGTTTGCAAGAGCACTTCTTGGCGCTGAAAAGGATCTGATTCTTGATAAGGAACACGTTATCGTGATCTCTCCTGACGAAGGTGCCTTAGACAGAGCAATCTACTTCTCCAACGTTCTTGGTGCTGATACTGGTATGTTCTACAAGCGTCGTGACTACTCTACCATCGTAAATGGTAAGAACCCTATCGTTGCACATGAGTTCCTTGGAAACGATATTCACGGCAAGGACATCATCATCATCGATGATATGATTTCTTCCGGTGACAGTATGATTGACACCTCAAGACAGCTTAAGGCAATGGGGGCAAGACGAGTATTTATTTGTACAACCTTTGGTTTATTCACTAACGGTCTTGCTGCATTTGATAAGGCATATGAAGACGGTGTATTTGAAAGAGTCATAACCACAAACCTCAGCTATCGTCCGCCTGAGTTAATGACTAAGCCATATTACTTGGAGGCTGATATGAGCAAGTTCCTTGCTTCCATCATCGACTTTATGAATCATGACTTATCTATGGAAAATGTATCTACTCCAACAGAGAAGATTCAGAAGATTCTTTCCTTATATAATGATAAATAGTAACGTTCGTCGCTAGGCGCACATACAAAAAAGCACGTTCCGATTTGGAATGTGCTTTTTTTATACAACGCTTAATTCTCTTTATTCCTGCTCTGAATTTGCCGGGGAGTTACAGTGTAATCTTCTGGAAGCTCTTCTTACCCTTCTTAACAATGAACTCTTCTGCGAATACATCCTTTGCGTATGCAGTCTTAATATCCGTAACCTTCTCACCGTTTACAGTTACACCGCCCTGTTCTACTGCTCTTCTTGCCTCTGAACGTGATGCTGTCATACCTGCCTTTACAAGAATTGACATGATATCAATCGTTCCATCTGTAAAATCTTCCTCTGTAAGCTGAGTTGCTGGCATATTTTCAAGATTTCCGCCGCCTGCAAATAATGCCTTGGAAGCTTCCATTGCCTTGTTGGCTTCCTCCTCACCATGAACAAGCTTTGTAAGCTCGAACGCAAGGATTTCCTTTGCCTTGTTCAGCTCGCTGCCTTCCCATGCTTCCATCTTTTCGATTTCCTCTAACGGAAGGAAGGTAAGCATCTTCAGACACTTGATCACATCATTATCACCGACATTTCTCCAGTACTGGAAGAATTCGTATGGTGAAGTCTTTTCTGCATCAAGCC
>CAYLWP010000251.1:0-2817 GCA_964387365.1 uncultured Roseburia sp.
AACTTTCTGATTTATTGCTGATGAGCATATCAAATCTATGGAAGAGAAAGCTCAGAACGGTTTTAACCGTTCTGGGTGTAGTAATCGGTATTACTTCCATTGTTGTTATGATGGCTCTTGGAAATGGATTGAAGGAATCCATGCTGGAAAGTATTTCAACCTATTCTTCCATAACACAGATTACCATTCATTCAGGCGGCAGATGGGACTCTTCCGGGCAACAGACCGAGGAAAAGCTTCTGAATGATGAACTGGTGACGGAGCTTTCTGCCATGGAGCATGTAACAGGGGTATATCCCCAGCTTACGGTTTCTACACTTGCAAAAAGCGGCAAATATATGTCGTGGCTGAATCTGTGCGGTATGACACCGGAAGGTCTTGCGAGTCTGAATCTTCCGATAGGGCAGGGTACGCTGCCGGAACCGGGCGGAGAATTATCGTTATTTTATGGCAGCAGTGTACTAACGGATTTCTATGTGGAGAAGACAGGCAGCTATCCGTACTGGGAGAATAATGAGGTTCCGGATATTGACCTGATGACAAGCCCTGTGTTTCTTATTTTTGATACAGAGGCATACTGGAACTCCCAGTATTCGGATCCAGAGAGTGGAGTGACGGCGCAGGCTCCGAAAAAGTATCTGGTTGAGGCCAGTGGTATTATGGAGGGAGAACCCGGCGAGTGGACGATGAACAGCAGTAATGTATACTGCGATATGGACGCGTTAAAGGCACAGCTTAAACGTGTATTCAAGAAAAAGGTGATTCCGGGACAGCCCACGAGATCAAACGGTAAGCCGTATAATGAGATTTTTTATTCGCAGGTTGTGGTTCAGGTAGATGAGATGGAGAATGTGGAGGCATTGACCAAGCTGTTACAGGATCAGGGCTACAATGCTTACAGTGATGCGGAGTGGATTCAGTCACAGACTGAGCAGATGAATACGATTCAGCTGGTGCTTGGAGCAATCGGTGCTGTTTCACTTCTGGTAGCGGCAATCGGTATTACCAATACCATGATGATGTCTATCTACGAGAGAACCAAGGAAATTGGTGTTATGAAGGTATTAGGCTGCGATATCCGCAATATTCAGGTGCTTTTCCTGACAGAGGCGGGCTTTATCGGCCTGATTGGTGGTATCGTAGGCGTTGGATTCAGTTATGGATTAAGTGTTTTAATTAATTCCCTGCTTGCGTCAAGCATGGGAATGGAGGGCGGTATCTGCAGAATACCGGGCTGGCTGCCGTTACTGGCTGTTGGCTTTGCGATTATTATCGGTATGGTTGCAGGATTCTTACCTTCCTTGCGAGCCATGAGATTAAGCCCTCTTGCAGCAATTAGAAATGAGTAGAGGAGATTATGAACCTTAAAAAGTTTATAGGTACAAAAGAGTTTTATAAAAAGGTATTAATTATTACGATACCGATTATTTTACAGAACGGAATTACGAACTTTGTAGGCCTTCTTGACAATGTCATGGTAGGCCGGGTCGGAACAGACCAGATGTCCGGTGTGGCGATTGTCAATCAGTTACTGTTTGTGTTTAATCTGAGTATATTCGGAGGCATATCGGGGGCGGGCATTTTTACGGCACAGTATTATGGGAAGGGCAGTCATGAAGGTGTAAGACATACCTTTCGATTTAAGCTGTTAACCTGCCTGCTGGTAACTGTAATCGGAGTGGGGATTCTAACGTGTTGGAATGAACCGCTCATCAGTATGTTCCTGCATCAGGGCAGTGAAAACGCCAATGCAGAGGCAACGCTACAGTATGGTCTGGATTATCTGGCAGTGATGTTAATTGGTCTGCTGCCGTTTGCAGTTAATTCGTCGTATACCAGCACCCTGCGTGAAACAGGAAATACGGTTGTACCGATGATATCGGGAATTGTTGCCGTATTTGTGAATCTCTGTCTGAATTATGTATTGATTTTCGGCAATTTGGGCGCACCGGAGCTTGGCGTAGTCGGAGCGGCAATAGCAACCGTGATTTCCCGATATGTAGAGTGTGCGATTGTTGTCATATGGACGCATACACATGTAAAGAAAAATCCGTTCATCGAAGGTGCGTATCGAAGCATGTATATTCCCTTACAGCTGGTTAAGAAAATACTGCTTAAGGGAAGTCCGCTCATGGCAAATGAGATTCTGTGGTCCATCGGCATGACGATGCTGACACAGAACTATTCGAAAAGAGGATTGGATGTTGTAGCGGCGCTGAATATCAGCAATACGATAAACAATGTATTTAATGTAATTTATATTGCACTTGGCTCCACGGTTGCCATTATAATCGGACAACATTTGGGAGCAAACAGAATGGAAGATGCAAAGCGGGAGGACACGCAGTTGATTGTCTTTTCGGTGGCAAGCTGTCTGGTGGTCGGCGCAGGATTGGTACTTGTTGCTCCGTTATTCCCACAGTTGTATAATACTTCAGCGGCGGTAAAGGAGCTTGCGAAGAATCTGATTTATGTTGTTGCGTTATTGATGCCGTTAAATGCATTTCTTCATACGACCTATTTTACCTTGCGGTCGGGAGGAAAGACGGTTATCACATTCTTCTTTGACAGCGGATTTATCTGTTGTGTAAGTGTAACGGCAGCATACCTGCTGGCTACCTATACAGAGCTTCCGATAGTTCCCATGTTTGCCATGGTGCAGGGACTGGATCTGATTAAATGTGTGGTAGGATTTATTTTAGTAAAGAAAGGTGTCTGGCTACAGAATATGGTAGCAGAGCAGTAGCCGCCGGGCGTATGTAAAAAAAGGGGCTGTGAAAAAAGCACTCCGCACAAAAGCAGTCCCTAGCTAATAAT
>CAYLWP010000252.1:0-2778 GCA_964387365.1 uncultured Roseburia sp.
ACAGAACGATGCCAACCCATTTTGGTTCCATTCTTTTATTGCTTCTATTGTATATCCATTATAAATACCTGTATTGTATACCTCCATTGCTCCATCCTCAATATAAGCATTTGAGGAATAAAACCAACTGACCATACTGTTTTCCCCCATCTTCTTGTAATCCGCTTCCAGCTGTTCTTTCTTTTGGTAATAATCATTCCATTTTCCAAAGACATCCGCTGCATAAACCACTCCTTCCGGTAATTTTTTATCTCCTGCCTTAAATCCGGTAACTGCTGATAATCCGTCTTTTAAACTCTCTTCATACATTGCTTTGCTTAATTCAAGTGCTTTCGCTGCATTATCATCTATTAGTCCGACCGTACTAATAACAGTATCTACTGCATAGCTTTTCCATAACTCTTGAATCTGTTCATTTATCTTATCCATCTCAGCTATAAACAGGTCTGTATTTGCCGCTAATGGACTCCAGTGTATTTCTGATACAATATTATCTCTCAACGAATTTTCATTTGGTGTTTGGTTATATCCAACAACAGTATAATTTATAAAACCATCCTTCCATATCAAGTCTTCCACAAGTATATGCAATTTTTGCTTTGTCAGCATGGTATAGTCTAATTGCATATCATATCCTGTTATTGCAAGACTCTGATAATATCCGGTTATTGCATTAACCTTCTCCATCTTATCTATAAGACTTAGGTCAAGCCCCTGACTTTCCCACATAGACTGTGCAACCGCATCTCTTTGAAATCCGCAATACACCGACAGCATATCCATATACTCTTTTTCATGCCAATTATCCGGACTAAGCATATGATTCGTAAAGTTCTCCAGATTCTGCAACCCACCTCCCGAATCAATATCACTTATTCCAAGTTTGATGGCATAGGAAGCTAAAATATTTTTTCCACCCTCACTATAACTCTCCGGTGCAATGGTAAATACATCTTTTTCATTGCCCGCCATAAGATATTTAACCATCTGAAAATCGTCTTTATTCTGAGTCATTTCCAACATATCGTTAAGTTGCTCTTTATCATAGTCTAAGGAAGTCAAATGACTGTATTCACTTGGTGATAAAGAATTAATATAACCATTAATTCTGTCTTCACCTGTTACATAATACTCAGCCACACCTTCGTCCATATGCTTTTCTCTGTTGGAAGCTTCCGGACAGCATACAACAGAAATGGTACAGCCCACTTCTGTCAGATTGATGCTGACATCAACCAGTCTTTGTGTTTCAATCTGCTTAATCATGGCCGATGCTCCCCACCATGAATACCAGTCATTCTCTATCACGGTTTCTGACCCCTGTATACTGTGCAGTATATTATCCGCTAATGTAATATCCTCTTTTGCATCAGCATCCGCAAACAGCTTTGCTATCAGTTCGTCATTGCTGACAATCTTATGACCTGCAAAGCGTTCATTTCCAAAGTCATTTACCACCGTTATTTTTTCTAATTTATATAAATTAGTCAGATATTGGTCTAACAGTGCGTTTTGTATAAAGCAGGAATCATTTGGATTTGCCTGCTCTATGCTGGTACATATCTCCTGATACAGCGCCTTCAAATCCGCTATCTCTGCTTCCGTAAGCTCTGATGTATCTTTTTGCAGCAGGGATACATAGGTATACTGTCCGCTGTCATCTACATCAATCAGATACTGTAATTCAGGACTTGGCATAAAGAAATCCTGTTTCATATTCGGAAACAGCTTTGCTGTCGGCATTCCCACTGAGTTCATCAGCTGCAGGGTATAGCCTGTATTTCCCTTATTATTCAGATTCTGCATAATAAGATTCCACTTTCGGTTTGTCGGGTCGGGGTCAGCTGCCATGACGGCACGGAAGCCGGTTATGAGCTCTTCCTCTATCTCCTTTACTTCTATGACATACCTGTTGAACTCCTGCTGGAAATTTTCAATTCTTTTTACCTTGCGGTAGCCTGCCTCAAGCATTTCTCTTTCTTCGCTGAAGTCAATCAGTCCGTCACAGGCATCCATGGCTCTGTATAGCAGTTTTCTCATTTCTTCTGCCTGCTCCAGTGCTCCCGTTGCTGCCGCATTGCAGGCTGCCACATAATCCTCGTCCAGTGTCAGATGACCGTCATTATAATAACCATAGCTGCCTAAATATGGCGGTATGTAGTCATCCTGTTCCAGCTGCTCCGGCAGCTTCTCACATCTTGCCATCTGTGCAATGATTTTCGGAAGGAGGTCATACTGTATACGGTATACCTTTTCCACGATTTCCGCTGTCTGCTGGTATAAGCCCGTCGTTACCATATCTCTTAATATATTCTCATTGTCACGCTGGGTTTCTCCTACCCATGCCTGACTCATTGTATTCACGATTGTCTGAATATTCTCTTTTTCTTCATGAAGGCGCTTGCTAAGCCTGCCCCATTCCTCCAAGGCTATTTCAAATGCCGGTTCATATAATCTAAACATGTTCTCTCCCTCTGTATTCGGATACAGTCATCCGGGCTCTGTTGCAGGTGCAGCAGAGCCTGCGATGACTCCTGTTTTGTTACTTGGACTGAATTGCAGCTGTTGCCTGCTCATCATTCTTGATACTTGTGTTAACAAAGCTTGTTAAGTCAAGTGTCATTACAGATAATGTCTTTACATATTTTCCAATCTCTTCACGATTGCTTGCATATCCGTTAACGAAGGTTTCGATTGCAGGACCTACTAAACCGTTTGCGATTAAATCATTGATTGTGGCATCAATCTTTGTCATGGTCTTGGAAATATCCATGATGA
>CAYLWP010000253.1:0-2748 GCA_964387365.1 uncultured Roseburia sp.
GTGGTCCTAACCGTATCGGACAGGGTATCGAATTCGATTACTGCTGTGTACATGCGGCACTCGCTTTAAAGAAGCTTGGTTTTGAAACAATCATTGTAAACTGTAATCCGGAAACAGTATCTACAGACTATGATACCTCTGATAAATTATACTTCGAGCCGTTAACTTTGGAAGATGTTTTAAGCATCTACAAGAAGGAAAAGCCACTTGGTGTGATTGCACAGTTTGGTGGTCAGACACCGTTAAATCTCGCTGCAGAGCTTGAGAAGAATGGCGTAAAGATTCTCGGCACAGCACCTTCTGTTATTGATTTGGCAGAGGACCGTGACTTATTCCGTGCTATGATGGAGAAGCTTGAGATTCCTATGCCTGAATCAGGAATGGCAACTACGGTAGAAGAAGCAGTAGCAATCGCTAATAAGATTGGCTATCCTGTCATGGTTCGTCCTTCATATGTATTAGGCGGACGTGGTATGGAAGTTGTTTATGATGATGAGAGCATGACTGGATACATGCAGGCGGCAGTTGGTGTTACACCGGATCGTCCTATCCTGATTGACCGTTTCTTAAATCATGCATTAGAGTGTGAGGCAGATGCTATCAGTGATGGTACACATGCATTCGTACCGGCTGTTATGGAGCATATCGAGCTTGCAGGTATTCATTCCGGTGACTCAGCTTGTATTATTCCATCTGTTCACATTACTCCTGAAAATGTGGAAACAATTAAGGAATACACAAGAAAGATTGCAGAAGAGATGCACGTTAAGGGACTTATGAACATGCAGTATGCCATTGAAAATGGCAAGGTATATGTTCTGGAGGCAAACCCAAGAGCATCCCGTACAGTGCCATTAGTATCTAAGGTATGTAACATCCGTATGGTACCTATTGCAACAGATATCATTACATCAGATATTACAGGTCGTCCTTCACCGGTTCCGACATTGAAGGAACAGGTAATTCCAAACTACGGAGTAAAGGAAGCAGTATTCCCATTCAATATGTTCCAGGAAGTTGACCCTGTATTAGGACCGGAAATGCGTTCGACAGGTGAAGTACTTGGTTTATCTAAGTCTTACGGCGAAGCATTCTATAAGGCTCAGGAAGGATGTCAGTCTAAGCTGCCGTTAGAGGGAACAGTATTGATTTCTGTAAATAATAAGGATAAGAATGAAGTCGTAGAAGTAGCTAAGGCATTCAAGAACCTTGGATTTCATATTGTTGCTACCAGCGGTACTTATGATTTAATTTCTGCTGAGGGAATTGAGGCAACAAAGGTTAAGAAGCTTTACGAAGGTCGTCCGAATGTTGCTGATATGATTACAAACGGTGAGGTTCAGTTAATTGTTAATACACCGATTGGAAAAGACAGCGTAACGGAAGACAGCTATTTAAGAAAGGCTGCGATTAAGGCTAAGGTTCCTTATATCACAACAATTGCGGCTGCAAAGGCAACCACAGAAGGTATCAGCTATGTGAAGGCACAGGGCTGTGGCGAGTTAAAGTCCTTACAGGAATTACACAGCGAAATTCATGATAAATAAGTAAAATGATAAAAGGTCAATGGATTGTGGGAAGCACAGTTCATTGACCTTGTTTACCTGATAGGAAATTCCTATCAAGTAAAAGTTTGTTTTTATTCGCAAAAGGATAATTTAACGAATAGTTTAAAAAATATATTATTACTAAAACACCCGCTCATACAATATGGCGTAAAGTTCTCTTACATAATATGTTGGAAAAAGCCAAATGGCGGTTTTGGCAGGAACCGCAGCATATTCAATATCAAGAGATTCTGCAATTTTGCCGGCGCGATATTCGTGATATTCACTGGTTGCAATGGCAATGGTTGGATTCAGTCCGTTTTCTTCAATAATTTGTTTTGAAAATGCCAGATTTTCTCTGGTTGTTGTTGATTGGTCTTCCTTATATATTCGGGAAGCATCAATGCCCAGATCAACCAGATAGCGATACATACATTCTGCTTCGGAAATATCTTCGCCTTCCCCTTGTCCACCGGATACAATGCACACGACATTTTCGTGCTCGGATAAGTAGTTATATGCAGCACTCAGACGTTCCTGCAATGACAGGCTGGCGCGTTCACCGTAGACACGACAACCCAGAACAACCACAGTAGAATCCGAAGGTGGCGTTTTGCATGCTGCCTGAATCATACATGTGGATTCAATGATAACTAGTCCTACAATGAGAAACAGAATGGATAAGATTGCTCTACATAGCCACTTTTTCGTTGGATGCATCTTCCATTCTGTAAATATCTTATGTATACACGGCATAAGAATTGCATATACAAGGATAAGTACAGCTACTGCCAATCCCGTAATATTTCCGATATTTAGATTTACTGATAAACTTAATGGAATGGCAAACCAGGTAAATGTGATGATACCGATGATGCCTAAAAAAATTCGTAATAATTTCATTTTCATAATTGTTTATTCTCCTACGAACCGCTTGATTTATAATGCCTTACGCCAAATTTCCAGAGAAGCAGTGCCGGAATCAGAAACAGGCAGGCAAATAAAGGCGAAAACATGTAAATAATATCGGTTTGATGTCCCAATATATACAGGAGCGGATAATACTGAATCAATGCATACGGAACAAAAAATGTGGTAAATAGTAACATTTTTTCGCCATATATGCCGACGGGATATTTTCCGAACTCTCTTGCACCATCGGTAAAAACATTCATGAATTCTAAGCCATCCAAAGTAAAAA
>CAYLWP010000254.1:0-2712 GCA_964387365.1 uncultured Roseburia sp.
TACTGTGTTTCCTTATAATATCCGTACTTCTCATATACTTCAAGCATCATATCATAAAGAGTCTTGCCCTGCTTCTTGCAGTATGCTGCAACCTCACACAGACACATAACGGCAACAACCGCATCCTTATCTCTTGCATGAGTTCCCGCAAGACAGCCATAGCTTTCTTCCAGACCGAATACGTAGTTATTGGAGCCTGTCTGTTCAAATAACTTAATCTGCTCTCCAATAAACTTAAAGCCTGTTAATACCTCGATTAACTTCACACCATAAGCCTGTGTAATCGGAGCTGTCATGTTGGTTGTTACGATAGTTGTAACAAGTGCAGGATTCGCAGGCATGATTCCCAAAGCTGTTCTTTCTCTCAGAATATATTCTGCAATTAACATACCTGACATATTACCGGTGAAGGACTTATACTCTCCGCTCTTTGTATCCAATGCGTAAACACCAAGTCTGTCCGCATCCGGATCGGTTGCAAGAACGATATCTGCGTTCTTCTCCTTAGCAAGCTTTAACGCATAGGTAAACGCCTTCGGGTCCTCAGGATTCGGATAATCAAGTGTTGTAAACTTAGGATCCGGATTCTCCTGCTCAGCAACAACATATACATTCTTGAAGCCAAGCTCGGAAAGAATTCTTCTTACCGGTACATTACCTGTTCCGCATAACGGTGTATATACAATCTTAATATCATCTGCCACTTCCTTGATTACCTCAGGATGGATAATCTGCTTCTTGAGCTCTTCCATGTACTTGTCATCGATTTCCTTACCGATTACTTCGTACAGACCGGCCTTGATTGCTTCCTGCTTATCCATTGTCTTTACATCATGGTAATCTGTTACAGCCTTAACCTCTGCAATAATCTCCATATCCTTAGGAGCCGCTACCTGTGCGCCGTCCTCCCAGTATACCTTGTATCCGTTATACTCTGGCGGATTGTGGCTTGCCGTAACAACAATACCGGAAATACAGCCTAAGGTTCTGACTGCAAAGGAAAGCTCCGGTGTTGGTCTCAAGGACTCGAAAACATATGCCTTGATTCCGTTTGCTGCCATACAAAGAGCAGCTTCATCCGCGAACTCAGGAGACATGAAACGGGAGTCATATGCGATAGCAATGCCCTTCTTCTGTCCGTTTGCCTTGATAATATAGTTGGCAAGTCCCTGAGATGCCTTTCTTACTGTATAAATATTCATACGATTGGTTCCTGCTCCGATTACTCCACGAAGTCCACCGGTACCAAACTCTAATTCTTTATAAAAACGGTCTTCGATCTCTCCTGCATTGTCCTGAATGGAAAGGAGTTCGTCTTTTGTTGCCTGGTCAAAATAATCATCATTCAGCCAGAACTTGTATTCGTCCATAAAACTCATTTTATTACCTCCGTCAACTGGTCATAGATTTCACCTATACATTAAAGCAAAAAAACATTATTTTTTCAAGTTTTTGTGTATATTTTATATTGTTTTAAGAGAATAATCGCTGTAATCAAGAGAGAAGTTCGGGTTATAATACGGGTCTCCCTTTGCAAGCACTTCCTTCCACTTTGTCCTGAAATGCTCTGCCTCTTCCTCATAGCGCTTTGCCTTGGCCTCATCCTGAATATCAATGCCCCTTGAAGCAGATTCAAAGTGATACAGCTCCGCAAACGGCGTAAATACATTCAGATATCCCTTCTCGCGAAGCCGGAGGCAAAAATCAACATCATTTAAGGCAATTTTAAAGCTTTCATCAAGACCGCCAAGCTCCTCAAAAAGGCTTCGTTTCACCATGAGACACGCCCCGGTAACAGCGGACACGTTCTGCGCATAACAAAGTCTGCCCATATAGCCAAGATTATCATGATTAATCTTGTAATGGGTATGTCCTGCCGTTCTGTGTGCACCAAGTCCCAGCACAATACCTGCATGCTGAATCGTATGGTCTCCATAGTAAAGCTTGGCACCAACCGCGCCAACATCCAAGCGCTGTGCATACATCAGCATAGATTCCAGCCAGTTCATCGTAATTACCTGTGTATCGTTATTTAATAACAGCAGATATTCACCGGTTGCATGCTTTGCACCGAAGTTATTAATTTTAGAGTAATTGAAATCACCCTCATAGGTGACAACCTTAATCTTCTCCTGTCCCTCCAGTGTCTTGTAGTAAGCAAAGGTCGCATCCTCGGTACTGTTATTCTCGATAATGATAATCTCATAATTATCATAGGTGGAACGAGCCTTGATGGAATCCAGACATCTGCGCAAATCATTCACATGGTCCTTATTCGGAATCAGGAGGGAAATCTTGTCCTCTTTTAAAATCTCATATTTAATTTCAAAAATGGTTTCAAAGGCTCTGGTGCTCTTAATCTCAAAGTTCTTGAATCCGTTTCTGGTCAGATGGTCTGCAACAGCGCCCTTGGCAGCCGCAATTGCATAAGGCTTCGCACTGATATCACTCGCCACACTTGCCTTGTGGGAACGCCAGTAATACATCAGCTTCGGTACATGAACAATATGTTTTGCATTCGAGGTAAGGCGAAGAATCATATCATGATCCTGACTTCCGTCAAATCCGCTGCGGAACAGCTCTGTTCCCTCAAGCAGCTCCCTTGCAAATACGCTGAAATGACAAATGTAATTATTCGCTCTCAGATTATCCACAGAGAAGTCCGGCTTAAAATGAAGCGTAATCATATTGTCAATGCTGTCGCCCTTAAAG
>CAYLWP010000255.1:0-2707 GCA_964387365.1 uncultured Roseburia sp.
GTGGAACAGCCGCAGAATATCTTTGTTTTGGTTGCAAGCTCTACATGCACTTCCAAACCAATGACTGTTTCATATTGCTTTGGCATGTTAAATAATCCTCCTTATTTCATGCTTTTTCCAAGAATGCTTTCAGCATTCCTCCTATACGAAGCCTTAGAACGTTTTCATCAACGTTTAGGTCAGCTTAGAACTCTACTTTGTATTCTGCTCATAGGTATACGCCGCACGAATCAGCTTCTTCTCTTCGAAGCTGTCTGCAATCAGCTGTAATCCGATTGGAAGTCCCTTGGAATCCTTACCGCAAGGAACGGAAATTCCCGGAAGTCCTGCCAGATTGACAGAAATCGTGTAAATATCACCAAGATACATCTTGAGTGGGTCGGATAAGCTTTCGCCAAGCTTTGGAGCGGTTGTCGGTGCTACCGGTCCTAAAATAATATCATATTTTGCAAAAGCTTCATCAAAAGCCTTACGAATCATAGCCTTTACACGAAGAGCCTTTAAATAATAAGCATCATAATAGCCTGAGCTAAGGACAAAGGAACCAAGCATAATTCTACGCTTTACCTCAGCACCAAAGCCTTCGGAACGTGTCTTCTTATACATATTGTGAAGACCTTCGTATTCCTCTGTACGATATCCGTACTTAATACCGTCAAAACGTTCCAGATTGGAGCTTGCCTCTGCTGCAGCAATCGTATAATAGGTAGGAATCGCATATTCTACAAGGCTCAAGTCGAATTCCTCAACAATTGCACCCTTTTCCTCTAAAACCTTTGCCGCCGCAAGTACAGCTTCCTTTACCTCTGCATCAAGACCTTCGCCAAAATAGTCTCTCGGGATACCGATTTTCATTCCCTTTACATCCTGAACCAATGCGGAAGTAAAGTCCGTATCCTTTCTTTCTACTGAGGTAGAATCCTTTTTATCATGGGAAGCAATTACTTCCATAACGGTTGCACAGTCTGTTACATCCTTTGTCAAAGGTCCAATCTGGTCAAGCGAAGAACCGTAGGCAATCAGACCATAACGTGATACCGTACCGTAGGTTGGCTTGAGTCCGACTACGCCACAAAAGGATGCCGGCTGTCTGATGGAACCACCTGTATCGGAACCTAAGGCAAAGAAACATTCATCCGCTGCAACTGCTGCTGCGGAACCGCCGGAAGAACCGCCCGGAACATGTTCTGTGTTCCGAGGATTTCTGGTTACTCCATATGCTGAGGTTTCTGTTGTAGAACCCATGGCAAACTCATCCATGTTGGTCTTTCCAATCATAACAGCTCCTGCCTTTTCCAGATTCAGAACTGCCTCTGCAGAAAAGGTTGGAATAAAATTGCCAAGGATTTTAGAAGAGCATGTGGTAAGCACACCCTCTTTACACATATTGTCCTTGATTGCAACGGGAACACCTGCAAGCGGTCCTGTTAATTCTCCGGCTTCAATCTTTTTCTGTACCTCGGCTGCCTTCTGCAGTGCCGCCTCTTTATCTATCGTTACATAGGCATTGATTGTCTTTTCCGATTCTTCTATTTTATCTAATACAGCCTGCATGGCCTCTGTTGCAGTTGTCTTACCTGCCTTGATTGCCGCTGCAAGCTCCACTGCGGTATATGACAAAATATCCATGTTTACTGCTCCTTCCTCTAATCAAACGTCTTTGGCACCATGAACATATTGTCCTTCTCTCCCGGCGCATTCTTTAATGTTTTCTCACTTTCATCGCCGTTCGTAACAACATCCTCACGGAACACATTCTGAACCTTGAATACATGTGACATCGGTTCAATACCTGTCGTATCCAGCTCATTTAATTTATCGATATAATCCAGCATGCTGCCCATATCCTTTTTTGCCTGCTCTTTTTCCTCTTCGGAAAGCTCAAGCTTTGCAAGAATACCAACATACTCAATTGTTTCATCACTGATTATATTCATTTTCGACCTCCATATCTTCTAATCCCTAACCTTAATATGAACCTCTCTAAGCTGCTGCTCGGTTACGTCGTTTGGTGCGCCACACATCAGATCCTGTGCGGAACCGCTCATCGGGAATGCGATAACCTCACGAATGTTTTCTTCGTTACGAAGCAGCATAAGCATTCTATCCACGCCCGGTGCCATTCCTGCATGTGGTGGTGCACCGAACTGGAATGCCTGATACAAAGCGCCGAACTTCGCCTTTAATGTTTCTTCGTCATAGCCTGCTATCTCAAATGCCTTTACCATGATTTCCATATCGTGGTTTCTGACAGCACCTGAGGAAAGCTCAACACCGTTACATACAATATCATACTGGTATGCAAGAATGTCTAACGGGTTCTTTGTCTGCAATGCTTCCAGACCGCCCTGTGGCATAGAGAACGGATTGTGTGTAAAGCCCATCTGCTTTGTCTCCGGATCAAGCTCATACATCGGAAAATCATTTACATAGCAAAAACGGTATGCGTTCTTTTCACATAAATCCAATTTATTTCCAAGCTCAATACGAAGCTGTCCTGCATAGTAGTTTGCTCTTTCTTCCTTATCAGCAATGAAGAAAATGGTATCACCCGCTACCAGACTTGCCTCTGAAGCGAGTACACTCTTTAACTCTGCCGGAATGAACTTATCGATAGGTCCCTTATAAGACATATCCTCAGCCACCTCTAAGTAACCAAGTCCACCCATTCCCATTCCTGTTGCAAAGGCAAGAAGCTTTTCATGGA
>CAYLWP010000256.1:0-2643 GCA_964387365.1 uncultured Roseburia sp.
GTGGTATATTAGGTGTAATAGCGTGAGTAGGAAAGGAATGGCATATGGCAGAAAATATTTTAGTTGTCGATGATGAAAAAGAGATAGCGGATTTAATTGAAGTATATCTCAAGAATGATGGTTATACAGTATATAAATTTTACAACGGGACAGATGCTTTGGAGTGTATTAAATCAACCGCACTTGATTTGGCAATTTTAGATGTAATGCTTCCGGATGCGGACGGTTTTCATATTTGTCAAAAAAACAGAGAGAAGTATTTCTATCCTATCATTATGTTGACCGCAAAAGTTGAGGACACCGATAAAATTATGGGACTCACCATAGGAGCAGATGACTATATTACAAAGCCTTTTAATCCGCTGGAGGTCGTAGCAAGAGTGAAAACACAGCTCCGTCGTTATGTTCGTTATAATAATGCAGCTAAAAACGAAGAAAAAGATATTCCGATTACAGAATACGATGTCAGAGGGCTTATTATTAACAAGAACACTCATAAATGTGCTTTGTACGGAAAAGAGATTACTTTGACACCGATTGAGTTTTCTATCCTTTGGTACCTGTGTGAGAACAGAGGAAAAGTGATTCCGTCTGAGGAATTATATGAAAATGTCTGGGGAGTGGGATATACCATTGGATAGGAAGAATAACAAAAATCAAAAAATAAGCGGTGAATTTACGCACTTGCAAACAAAGCTATTCATTAGAATAGCTATTATTATGTTCGTTATTTCAAAATGGATAACCTGTTACCAAACATCATAAAAGACATTGTATTTGATGGTACGCTTTACCATTTGTGGTACCTTCCTGCGTCCGTTATAGGTGCGGTGATTGCGTGGTATTTCGTAAAGAAACTTAACTATCCTAAAGCAATGATAGTGGTATTCGTTCTTTATCTAATCGGTTTGTTTGGAGATAGTTATTATGGAATTACTGAAAAGATTTCCTGCCTGAATAGCTTATATGGTTATATTTTCCAAGTGACCGACCATACAAGAAACGGCATTTTCTTTGCCCCTATATTCTTCATAATTGTTGGGTTAATAGCTGATAATCGTCTTCATATTACATTTGGAAAAAGCATTTGCGGATTTGGAATCAGCTTTGCTTTGATGATTGGGGAAGCTTTTGTTTTACATCATTTTGATTTGCAGCGGCACGACAGTATGTATGTGTTTTTGATGCCATGTATGTATTGCTTATTCAATGCCATTCTGCATTTTAAAGGGAAACGTCTTGTAGCCCTGCGAACAGCCTCACTGATTATCTACATCATTCATCCGATGATGATTGTAGTGATACGGACGTTTTCCAGACTGCTTCATATGCAAAGTTTACTTGTGGAGAACAGCATTGTACATTATTTTATGGTCTGCTTGACATCAGTAGTGTTCAGTGTGGTATTAACGGTTCTGTGGAATAAATATAAATCGAAAAAAGCAAAAAATTCCGCTGATACGGACAGAGCTTATTTAGAAATTGATTTGAAGAATTTAGAGCATAATGTAAAGGTCTTAAAAGGGTTAATGCCGTCAAAATGTGAACTTATGGCAGTTGTGAAAGCGGAAGCATATGGGCACGGGGCATATGAGATTTCTACATATCTTGACAGAGTTGGTGTAAAAGCTTTTGCAGTTGCAACAATGGATGAGGGTATCAAGTTACGCTAATATGGTGTTTCGGTTGAAATATTGATTTTAGGATATACCGCACCTGCAAGGGCAAGAGAACTTCGTAAATATGATCTTACACAGACACTAATAGATTATGAGTATGCCTTAATTTTGAATAAGCAAGGCTGCAAGATTAAGGCTCACATTAAGGTTGATACAGGTATGCACAGGCTCGGATTTAATAAAGAAGATATAGGAAACATATCTGCTGTTTTTTCAATGAAGTATATCAAAGTGTCCGGGATATATACCCATTTGTGTGTAGCAGACAGCGCCCAAGAAAAAGACATTTGCTTTACAAATATGCAGATTGAGAGCTTCTATAACTTGTTAAAGCAACTAAAGGGAAAAGGTGTAACTATTCCCCAAATACATATTCAGAGTAGCTATGGATTGTTGAATTATCCGGAACTCAAATGTGATTATGTGAGGGCAGGTGTTTCGCTGTACGGTGTTTTAAGCTCTCCTAATGACAGGACTAAGCTGCAGTTTGATTTAAGACCGGTGCTTTCATTGAAATCAAGAGTTGTTCTGCTTAGAGAAGTTAAGAAAGGTGATAGTGTTGGTTATAGCAGGTCATTTGTTGCTGATAGAGATAGTTTCATTGCTGTATTACCTGTCGGTTATGCAGATGGTTATCCGAGAAATCTATCCTGTGGAAAGGGATATGTGCTTATAAATGGATATATAGCACCGGTTGTTGGGAGAATCTGTATGGATCAACTTACTGTTGATGTTACAGATATTCCCGATGTTAAAGTTGGTATAACTGCAACGTTGATGGGAACGGATGGAAATGAAGAAATTTCAGCACCAACGGTTGCTGAAAATGTGGGCAGCATTTCGAATGAGTTGCTTGCAAGAATGGGGAAACGCTTACCTATCATAACAGTATGATGACAAAGATTAAATAGGATACGATAGTCGTAACAGAATACTGCAAAAAATGACAAAAATATGTTTTATG
>CAYLWP010000257.1:0-2642 GCA_964387365.1 uncultured Roseburia sp.
CATTTATTCTAATACAAATTATATAAAATGTTATATAATAAGTCAATCTGTATATCCACACACTTGTAAGAAATATTGGACACAATATGTTGAATATTTTTGACGCAAGCGACAATTTTCTTCAATACCAACTCTTCTTAGTAACATATTTTTATGTATAGCAGCATAGCCTCAACCACCATAATTCCCACTGTTCCCCTTACAGCTTTTCCTTTACAAATCCAAATAAAAAAGCGAGAGAAACATTGTAACTTCAACGTTTCCCCCACTTTTCTCAAGTACTGCCGGTGGCCGGACTTGAACCGGCACGAGGTTGCCCCGTCAGATTTTGAGTCTGATGCGTCTGCCATTCCGCCACACCGGCTCGTTTGTAACATATTATGTTTAACGACAAAAAATATATTACCATACCCACCCATAATTGGCAAGTGTTATTTTTCTTTTGGTTGAAAAAATTCAAGCAATTTCTTTATGCCTCACCGTTCTTAAAGCGGGTAATCATCTCATTGGTAAGACTGATTCCGTCAAACTCTGTTGGTATTTCTTCTCTTGTCAGCCATTCCGCAACGGCAAGCTCCTCTTCATCCATCGTAATACTGTCATCACCGTCTACTTCACAGAAAAAGCCAAAAAGCAGGGTGTCGGTAAAGGACCATGGCTGACTCTTATAATAACGAAGGTTTTTGACCTTGAGGCCGGCTTCTTCCATAACCTCTCTTTTTACGGTTTCTTCAATGGTCTCTCCAATTTCCGCAAAGCCTGCAACCAAAGCATAGTTCTTGTTTGGTCTACTGGCGTACTTAGTCATCAGAAGCTTATCCCCGTTCGTAACAGCGACAATCACTGCCGGCGATATCTTCGGATAATGCAGTGCATTACACTTCGGGCATCGCATCATTCGCTCTTTTTTGTCATATTCCAGCCTACTGCCACAGGTTCCGCAGAACTTGGTTGCCTGATACCAGTTAGCAAGCTGACAGGCTGTAACCCCTGCAAAAGCAAGTACCTTTGGTCTTTTTTCTCGGAATATGTTCTGTTGCTCATAGGAATATTCTGCCCAAACACTCTCCGGAAGTAAATTGGTCTCCCCTAAAAAAAATCTCTTTCTTCCCTCTTCCATATCAATGGAAAAAAGATAACGAAATGCCATCTCTATTCCGTTCAATTCTTCATAACGAAGATACTCTATTTCTGCAGAATCCTTTTTCAACAAAACACTGCGCCCTTGTGAAAACATGATATAGTCTCCCTCACAAGGCTCCTGCTCCTTATATTCATTATGAAAAATTCCTGCAATGTCCTGAATCATGGTTTTTGCACTCCTTTTATCTACTACAAATCTGATTTAATCTCGGATATATATGTTTCTTTTCAATGAATATCAGTATACGTCTTTTCTTGAATTTCCGTCAAGACTGATTTCTTCTGCCTCAAAGAGAAAAACCATAACAAGTTCCTTTCCTAATCACGGAAACCTGTTATGGTTTTTTACCTTACTATATGCTCACTGAGGTGCTTCAAGCATACGCTATGTACATCCTCGCTGTTGTACTAGTGGTGGAACAGTCTGATTCCTGTGAAGCACATAGCCATATTGTACTTGTTACAGGTCTCGATAACATTGTCATCACGGATTGATCCGCCCGGCTGTGCAATATACTTAACACCGCTTCTCTTTGCTCTTTCTACATTATCACCGAATGGGAAGAATGCATCAGAACCAAGAGCAACATCGGTAAGCTGGTCAAGCCATGCTCTCTTTTCTTCTCTTGTGAATACTTCCGGCTTCTCTGTGAAGAAGTTCTCCCAGGTACCCTCTGCAAGAACATCCATATAATCGTCGCTCATGTATACATCGATTGTATTATCTCTGTCTGCACGACCAATCTTCTCCTTGAACGGAAGATTTAATACCTTTGGATTCTGACGTAAGAACCAGTTATCAGCCTTGCTTCCTGCAAGTCTTGTACAGTGGATACGGGACTGCTGTCCTGCACCGATACCGATAGCCTGTCCGCCCTTTACATAGCAAACGGAGTTAGACTGTGTATACTTTAAGGTAATCATAGCAATTGCAAGGTCAATCTTAGCTGACTCCGGAATTTCCTTATTCTCTGTAACAACGTTAGCAAATAACTCTTCGTTAATTACAAGCTCGTTTCTTCCCTGCTCGAAGGAAATACCGTAAACATCCTTTGTTTCGATAGGATTCGGAACGTAGTCAGGAGCAATCTTGATTACTGCGTAATTTCCTTTCTTCTTAGCCTTTAAAATCTCTAAGGCTTCCGGCTCATATCCCGGAGCAATGATACCGTCTGAAACCTCTCTCTTGATTAAGTTTGCTGTATCAACATCACAAACATCTGAAAGAGAGATAAAATCACCGAAGGAAGACATTCTGTCTGCGCCTCTTGCTCTTGCATATGCGCTTGCAAGCGGAGAAAGGTCACCCATATCGTCAACCCAGTAAATCTTTCTCTCAACTTCTGTTAAAGGAAGACCCACTGCTGCACCTGCAGGAGATACATGCTTAAAGGAAGTAGCTGCTGGAAGTCCTGTTGCCTTCTTTAATTCCTTTACAAGCTGCCAGCCGTTGACGGCCTCAAGGACATTGATATAGCCCGGCTTGCCGTTTAATACTT
>CAYLWP010000258.1:0-2631 GCA_964387365.1 uncultured Roseburia sp.
GCTGTAATCCTTGGACTCACAGTTAGCAAGCTTTCCGTTGGAATCAAAGGAGAACTTCTGCTTGGTAAGCATATTCGTCTTGGCCTTTTCTTCCGTTTTTCTAATCTTTGCTGCCTTTTCCGCACAGGAAATGACATTCTTCAAAGTCTCAACATTTCTGTCAAAAAAATGTGTTACCTCTTCACCAACAACCTTGGCAACAACCTTGGACGCATCCTGATTGTCAAGCTTTGTCTTGGTCTGTCCTTCAAAGCGCGGAGCCGGATGCTTAATGGAAATAACCGCAGTCATACCGTTTCTGACATCAGCACCGGTAAAATTAACATCCTTTTCCTTTAATATATTCAGTTCACGGGCGTAAGTATTAATTACATTGGTAAACACAGTTTTAAAGCCGGTAAGATGTGTACCGCCCTCCGCATTGTAAATATTATTACAGAAGCCCAAAACATTTTCGTGGAACTCATTCACATACTGGAAAGCACATTCCACAGTAATATTGTCACTCTCTCCGGACAGATAAATAATGTCATGGACCGCTTCTTTATTCTTATTCAGATCCTTTATGTATCCGACGATACCCTCAGGCTCGAGGTACGTCACCTTCTCCGGAACCTCTCCACGCTTGTCCTCAAAAACAATGGTAAGCTTTGGATTCAAATATGCCGTTTCGTGAAGTCTGCTCTTTACCTCTTCCGCCTTAAACCAGGTCTTATCAAAAATGGTCGGATCCGGCGTAAAATTAATCGTAGTACCTGTTTCCTTTGTCTTGCCGATTACAGGAAGCAGTCCGTCCACAAGCTCAGTCACCGGATTACCGCAGGCATACTGATCCTGATAAATCAGACCACCGTTTTTAACTGTTACGGTAAGCTGTGTCGACAACGCATTTACAACAGAGGAGCCTACGCCATGCAGACCACCGCTTGTCTTATACGCAGAATTATCAAACTTACCTCCTGCATGAAGCGTAGTAAAAATAACTCGTTCCGCACTCACGCCCTTTGCGTGCATATCAACCGGAATACCTCTACCGTTATCACTGATGGTCGCAGAGCCGTCAGCCTCCAAGGTTACATGAATCTCACTACAAACTCCCGCCAGATGTTCATCTACGGAATTATCTACTATTTCATATATTAAATGATTTAAACCCTTTGTTGAAACACTACCGATATACATACCGGGTCTTTTTCGTACCGCTTCCAAGCCTTCCAATACCGCAATACTCGAAGCGTCATATACATTATCAGTCTTTGCCATGAACACACCCCTATATTATATGTTGACATAATGTCATTTTGTTATTATAGCATATCTTTCGGGGATTGCAAACAAAAAATGGCGGGAAAACAAACATATGTTTTGCATATTTTCCAAATGATTCCACTGCCTTAGGAAATTGTAACCGCTATCATGGATTTTGCCAAAAATTGACTGTACAATTAATTTTCGCTTCTGTAGCCCAAAATATAGATTGTACTCATATATGTACACGTTACACCGAAAATCTGAAATTTTTTTCGTTTTTTTGTGCATTTATTTCAATACAAGCATTGCAAATACTTTAAAATTGTATACAATAGAATTTGAGATAAGGCGATAATCACATAACAAAACAGTGTAAGCGCTTTCACATAAACATATTAGTTATTTATTTTATCAGGAGGATTTTATCATGTATGGATTTGGAACAATGATTGAGAGTTTGAAGAAGAACCCGAAGTCAATCGTATTCACAGAGGGTGCTGACCCGCGTATCTTAGAGGCTGCTTCCCGTTTATTGGCCAGCAACTTCCTTCATCCTGTTCTTGTAGGAAATGAAAATGAGATTTTAAACGCTGCCGAAAATGCAGGTTATAATATTCGTGGTGCAGTTATCATTGACCCTGCAAATTATGACCGCTTTGACGAAATGGTTGACCTTTTCTGCGAGCTTAGAAAGAGCAAAGGAATGACTCCTGAGGAAGCAAGAAAGATTCTTGCTCAGCCTAATTATTTCGGAACCATGCTGGTAAAGATGGGTGTTGCAGACGCATTACTTGGTGGTGCTACTTACTCTACTGCCGATACTGTACGTCCGGCTCTTCAGATTATTAAGACAAAGCCGGGATATTCTATCGTATCCTCCTGCTTTATCTTGGTTCGTCCTTCAGCTACCGGTGAAAATGAAGTTCTTGCAATGGGGGACTGTGCAATTAACATCAAGCCGTCCGAGGACGAGTTAGCAGAAATGGCAGGCGAAATTGCATCCTGTGCAAAGATTTTCGGTGTTGATCCTCAGGTTGCATTCTTAAGCTACTCTACTCTTGGTTCAGGCTCAGGCGAGGATGTTGACAAGATGCGTAACGCTGCCGCAAAGGCAAAACGCAAATATCCTGACCTTCCAATCGAAGGTGAGATTCAGTTTGACGCAGCCGTTTCTCCAAGAGTTGCCCGTACAAAATGTAAGGATTCCGAAGTCGCAGGTCATGCAAATACCTTCATCTTCCCTGACATCAACGCAGGTAACATCGGTTACAAGATTGCACAGCGTTTAGGAAACTTTGAAGCATACGGACCAATCTTACTTGGTTTAAATGCACCAATCAACGATTTATCCCGTGGCTGTAACGCAATTGAGGTTTACTC
>CAYLWP010000259.1:0-2548 GCA_964387365.1 uncultured Roseburia sp.
CCATAGAAGTATCTACACACTTGCCATGGTCTACCGCGGAAACAGATGCACCGTTTCCTAAGTGGCAAACGATAATCTTCAAATCTTCTCTCTTCTTGCCAAGGATCTCTGCTGCCCTTGCAGATACATAGTCATGGCTTGTACCATGGAAGCCATAACGACGAACCTTATATTTCTCATAATATTCATACGGAAGTCCATAGAGATAAGCCTTCTGTGGCATTGTCTGATGGAAAGCGGTATCAAAGACTGCTACCATAGGTACGTTTGGCATGATTTCCTTACATGCATTAATACCGATTAAGTTAGCAGGATTGTGTAATGGTGCAAGGTCGTTACACTCTTCAATTGCCTTCAGAACGTCATCGTTAATAACAACGCTGGAAGCAAACTTCTCGCCGCCATGAACAACTCTGTGTCCCACAGCACCGATTTCATCCAATGACTTGATTACGCCGTGTCCGGCATCTGTTAATGCATCAATTACAAGCTGAATTGCTACGGTGTGGCTTGGCATAGGTGTTTCAATCTTCACCTTATCCCTGCCTGCAGGTGTATGTGTAAGTAAGCTGCCATCAATACCAATTCTTTCGCAAAGTCCCTTTGCCAGAACAGCCTCTGTATCGCTGTTAATTAACTGATACTTTAATGATGAGCTACCACAATTAATTACTAAAATGTTCATGGTTTTACCTCCGAATAATCTCACTTTACGAGTTTCTTACCCTAGTGTACTACTTTTTTCACCAAAATGAAAGCGCTTACATTTATTTTTTTTGGTTTTTTTTACATACAAAAAGAACCGAAACTCTTTTCAAGACGTTTCGGTTCTCCATTGTAGTTTTTAGTATGCTCTTCCCCAGTAAACCATTTTCTTGGCAGGTTTTCCGCAGCATACGCAGGTATCTGCCAGATTCTCCTGTTCAAACGGCATACAGCGGCTTGTTGCTGCAAGCTCTTCCTTAATCTTATCCTCGCAAGCCTGCTCTCCACACCACATGGACTTAACAAAGCCCGGCTTGTTATTGATGGTATCACAGAACTGCTCCCAGCTTGTTGCGCTATAAGTATGTGCCTCTAAGTGAGCCTTTGCTGCTTCATACATATCCTTCTGAATGGTCTCAAGAAGCTCTGCTGCCTTTGCCTCTACCTCATCAAGGCTTACTTCAATCTTTTCTCTGGTATCACGACGAACAAATACGCACTTGTTGTTCTCAATATCCTTTGGTCCGATTTCAATTCTGAACGGAATACCTCTCATCTCACACTCAGAGAACTTCCAGCCCGGACTCTTGTCAGTATCGTCAACCTTAACGCGGCAGCCCTGCAAAAGCAGACGGTCACGCAGCTCATAAGCCTTGTCAAGCACGCCTTCCTTCTTCTGCTGGATTGGAACTACCATAATCTGCACAGGCGCTACCTTAGGTGGAAGCTTTAATCCGGAATCATCACCGTGAACCATGATAACAGCACCGATTAAACGTGTTGTCATACCCCAGGAGGTCTGATGAACATATTTTAATGTATTATCCTTATCTGTATACTGAATGCCGAATGCTTTAGCAAAGCCATCACCGAAGTTGTGGCTGGTACCGGACTGTAATGCCTTTCCGTCATGCATCAGGGCTTCAATGGTGTAGGTAGCCTCTGCACCTGCAAACTTCTCCTTGTCGGTCTTTTGTCCCTTTACAACAGGAATTGCAAGCACATCCTTTAAGAAATCAGCATATACATTCAGCATCTGAATGGTTCTTGCCTCTGCATCCTCAGCTGTAGCATGAGCGGTATGTCCTTCCTGCCATAAGAATTCACGGCTTCTTAAAAACGGTCTTGTTGTCTTTTCCCAACGGACAACAGAACACCACTGATTATATACCTTCGGTAAGTCTCTGTAAGACTGAACCTCATTTGCATAGAAATCGCAGAATAAGGTCTCAGAAGTTGGTCTTACGCAAAGTCTTTCCTGTAATGGCTCCAATCCGCCGTGCGTTACCCATGCAACTTCAGGTGCAAAGCCTTCTACATGATCCTTTTCTCTCTGTAACAGACTTTCCGGAATAAACATTGGCATATATACATTCTCTACACCTGTTTTCTTGAATTCCGCATCAAGCTGATTCTGAATCTGCTCCCAGATTGCATAGCCTGCCGGCTTGATAATCATACAGCCTTTTACGCTGGAATAATCACATAACTCTGCTTTCTTTACAACGTCGGTATACCATTGTGCGAAATCCACATCCATGGAGGTAATCGCTTCTACCAGTTTCTTGTCGTTTGCCATTTTTTTAACTTCCTTTCTTTTCACACTACACAAATAAGAAGTGCTCGCTCGAATTTGCATTTGCAGTTCTGATTGGTAACAAAATACGCCGCCCATAAGTCCTGCATTATACAGGGGCCTATGCGCGGCGTTACCACCCTAAGTTCACTCATCATACCGTTATCGCCGGTGCTACGCTGTATTTTCATACAGAACTCCAAGGTAGGTTCTGAAGCTTAAGCGTAAGAATCTTCCAGCCTTTCGATTCTCTCTCTGGACGCATCC
>CAYLWP010000260.1:0-2533 GCA_964387365.1 uncultured Roseburia sp.
TCAATTCATGAATATCTCTTACATCTACCAGCTTGGCAACCTGCTTCTCAATCTGGTCAAGAATCTCTTCGTCACCGGAAGCAACGATGGTAATTCTTGTAAATCTCGGATCTGCTGTTACACCCGCTGTTATGCTTTCGATATTATATCCTCGCCTGGAGAAAAGACCCGAAATACGGCTCAATACTCCGGCATTATTATCAACCAAAAGCTGGAAGACTCTGTTTTGCATAAAAATACACTCCTTTTGCACAGATTATACGTTTGTAACCTGCGCTGCATACAACGACTATTGTAGCAACCTTTATATTGATTGTCAAGCAACTACTTGACATAAGTCTAGCTTTCCGTACATTTCGGGAGAGCTACGGTTCCGGTACGTGCAATCTCAACAATGCTGACAGATTTCAGCATGTCAAGCATAACATTGATTCTCTCCGGTGCGGCACAAATCTGAATCATCATAAGATTACTTGATACATCAACAATCTCTGCCTTCATCATATCACAGATTTCCATGATGTCTCTTCTGTTATTGCGGTTAAACTTAACCTTTAAAAGCATGAGTTCACGACTGATACTGTCCTGCTCCTCAAAGGTCTTAACCTTAATAACGTCAATTTTTTTATTGAGCTGCTTCTCAATCTGCTCAATGGTTCTCTGGCTTCCGGAGCTGACAATTGTCATACAGGATACATCCGGGTCCTCTGTTTCTCCTACAACCAGACTGTCAATATTAAAACATCTTCTTGAAAACAGACCCGAAACCTTGCAAAGCACACCGGCTCTGTTCTCTACCAAAACGGAATATATTCTTTTCATAAGAATAACCTTTACCTTTCCATACCGTAGCGCTGCTATCGGTACAATTTGACATATGAAAGATTTATCTTTGCGTTTTATACAAGATCCATCGGATCAACAAGGCATTCCATTAACATAGTCTTATCTTCCCTCAGGAATTCCTTAATCTGCTCTCTTGCTCCTGCCATATTTTCAACACGAATAAACGGAATGTCATATGCTGCGGAAAGCTTCTCCAAATCCGGTGTTCCGTCCTTTATATCTACTACGGAATAATTATCCTTGTAGGTAAAGTGCTGATACTGTCTTACCATACCGAGGAAATTGTTCTTCATGACAATGATTTTTACCGGAATATCATGCTGCATCATGGTTGCAAGCTCCATCATGGACATCTGGAAGGAACCGTCACCACAGACTGCGATAACCTGCTTGGACTTATCGCCTCTCTTGGCACCCATTGCTGCCGGAATGGAATATCCCATCGTACCCATACCGCCGGAAGTGAGGAAATGTCCGTCCTTTACAATATGATAGTTGCAGGACCATATCTGATTCTGTCCTACATCGGCAACATAGACTGCATCATCCTTCATTTCTTCGGAAAGTATCTCAATAAAGCTTGCCGGGTCAACAAAGGCCGGATTCGGATTACGCTTCTTTTCCATGGTATCTCTGTACTCTTCCAAAGTTGCAATCCACTCGTCATGCTCGCAAGTAAACTCCTGCTTTGCAAAATCTTCAAATATATGCTTTGCATCGCCTACCAACGGAATGGTTGGTCCGACATTTTTGCCGATTTCAGCCGGGTCAACATCGATATGAACGAGAATCTTATTCTCAGTAATCAGGTCAGGCTGGCTGATTGCTCTGTCTGCCACTCTTGCTCCAACCATGATTAACAGGTCAGACTCATTCATCGCACGATTTGCATACGCTTTACCGTTATTACCCACCATGCCAAAATGCATCGGATCCTTGGTCGGCATAACGCCGATTCCCATCATGGTAGTTACTACCGGTATCTTATATTTATGCGAAAAATCACGAAGCTCATCAACTGCATTGCTTAAATGCACGCCGCCACCGGCACAGATAATAGGACGCTTTGCCTTTTCCAGCTCTTTGATTACCTTTTTAATCTGTACGGCATGTCCCTTTACAGTCGGCTTATAGGTTCTGAGGTTAACCTCTTCAGGATACTTGAAGTTCTTTAACTGGGCATTCTGAATATCAATCGGTACATCGATTAAAACAGGACCTTTTCTTCCTGTGCTTGCGATATGGAATGCTTCCTTGAAAATTCTCGGAATATCCTCTACATTTTTAACAAGGTAACTGTATTTAACAAAGGATTCTACGGCTCCGGTAATGTCTGCCTCCTGAAATACATCGCTTCCAATCAGCTCACTTCTTACCTGACCTGTAATACATACCATAGGTATACTGTCTGCAAAAGCTGTTGCAATACCGGTAATCAGATTTGTCGCGCCCGGACCGCTTGTAACAGCACAAACTCCCACCTTACCTGTGACTCGGGCTTCTCCGCTTGCTGCATGGGCAGCATTCTGTTCTGTTCTAACTAAAACCGTTTTGACATCCGAATCAAGAATACTGTTATAAAACGGACAGATAGCCACACCGGGATATCCGTATACCGTTGTAACGCCTTCCTTCTCCAGACATTTAACCATTGCGTCAGCGCCGATCATAATGTTCACTCTTATCC
>CAYLWP010000261.1:0-2516 GCA_964387365.1 uncultured Roseburia sp.
TTGCAAGCTATAAAGATGAGCTGTACAATCTTCCTTTTAATATGAATACCTTTGCCAAGATGTGGAACATCAAGACTCCGGCAGAGGCAAAGCGCAAGATAGCGGAGCAAATAGCCGAGCTTGGCATCAAAGAGCCGAAAAATCTTGAGGAGCAGGCACTGTCACTGGTTGGTACGGATATTTATGAAAAGCTGGTAAAGGGTTATACCGAGAAGCAGTGGGGAAGAGATTGCAAGGAGCTTCCTTCCTTTATTATCAAGCGGCTTCCTGTGCGTTTTGTATATGATAATAATTACTTTAATGACCCGTATCAGGGAATTCCAAAGGGTGGCTACACCGGTATGGTGGAAAAGCTTTTGGAGGGCATTGAGGTGAAGCTTGAGACCTCTTATCAGGAGTATTGTGTAAAAAATGAGCAGACCGGCAGGTTTGAGTCCTTTGATGGAGAGCATACCTTTGAAAAGGTTCTATACACCGGTATGATTGACGAGTTCTACGGATATCAGCTTGGGGAACTTGCATATCGTTCGTTGAAGTTTGAAACAGAGGTGCTGGAGGGAGAGGACAATTATCAGGGAAATGCGGTAGTAAATTATACCGAAAGAGTGATTCCTTACACCCGAATTATTGAACATAAGCATTTTGAATTCGGTAAGCAGCCTGATACAGTTATTACAAGAGAATATCCGAAGGACTGGCACAAGGGAGACGAGCCGTATTATCCGGTCAATGACGAGAAAAACGGAAAGCTGTATCAGGACTACGAAGCACTTGCCGGTCAGGAAAAAAATGTTCTTTTTGGTGGAAGATTAGGACAGTATAAGTATTATGATATGGACAAGGTAATCAGAGCTGCCCTGACTATGGTGCAGGAGGAGCTTTCTCTATAATATACAGAGCCTGCTCGGAATCCCGGGCGTGATATATCAGCAAAAAAACGGACCAATAACGCAGAAGGAAAACGGATACTGCGTTGTTGGTCCGGTTAATTTTTGTACGAGTTAGCAATACGAATTAAATAACATACCGCTGTAAATGCTTGTTACATATGGATTGATGTAGCTTGTTGCAGGATTCGGATAGGAACAGATGGCTCTTGTAATATATTCCATAGGGTCAAGAGCAATGGCACGCAGCTTGCGAAGAACCTGATTTCCGAAGCTCTGCAGATGTTCAAGCTCAGGCATTTTAGCCAGGCTGTCATCACGCAGGAACGTCAGGGTGCTGTCGTCGCCAATCTCGATTCCGTATTTTTCTATTTTGCCTTTATGGCGGGCAAGCAGCTTGTCCATCTCCGCCAGCAAATGATTATTGTCGGCTGCCTTGGCGTTTTCGCTGTTCCTGATTCCATCGATAAACTGATTATAGCAGCTCACGAAACCTTCTATATTATAGGCAAGCGACTCGAGGTCAGGATATAAGCCAATCTCTGCTTCCCTTACATCACTTGCAGGATGCAGCGTCAGGCGGTAGCTGCCATGTACCGGGAAGGTATTGGAATAGGAAGAATGCACTGCTCCGTCTATGGTATAGGCAGCATTTGTGGCCTCATGGACAGACTTATTCAGCCCAAGATAATGAACGATGCCTGCAGTGTGGCTAGTGTTCTTGTCGGTAATCTCAAAATGAGCGGAACCCTGAACCGGGAGACCGTATGCTTCCGAGGTAATCTTTAGAGCGGTTCTTTCACGGTCTGTGATAAGCTCGGCCTGCATACCGATATCCGAGTTGTTAATCAGTCGTGCAAGCTTGCTCTGCAGCTGCTTATGGGTTTCGCCCTCATTGACGGAAAACTGCAGCTCATAATGAAGCTTATTGGTTAAAATATCAAAAGAATAGTTGTCCGGCGGCATTAGAACAGGCTGGTCCGAGGTCAGAAAGCTGCTCTCATTCACCTGCGGGGACGCAAACTCCTTAACCACCAGATGAAAATGCTCCGGTGCTGTGGATTTATTGTGGTCAGCGGTATATTCCACATCGACAAGCTCAGGTGTATTACTATACGCTTTTTTGGACGAAAACAGCATCTGGCTGTCAGAGTTTCCGAAGGTAGTAATGGTTTGTTTTAATGCTTCTGCGCTTTCTTTCAGCTGAACAGCATAAGCAACTGCCTGAGGTGACGGCTCAGTAAGATAAAGCGGTGCAAATCGGTTTTTTAACTGGATGTCGCTGTAGATATGCCGAAGCTCGTCGCGGTCATGTAAATGACTACGGGATGTTCGTTTCCTGTCATACGTTGTAAGATACTGGTCATAGACCTGCAGAGCTGCAAAAGATAATGGCATACCGCACCCTCCTTTCCGAAAAAGTACTTCATAACGGATTACTGGGACGTGTAACTCCCCCAAAACAGGCACAGTAAACCAATTGTTAAGTTCAACATATCACGAAAATGTGTAAAAATCAAGTATTTTAGCGCTTTTTGGCGGATTATTTTCAAAAAAATAAGTTGACGGGAATAAGCGGTTATGATATATTTGTTAGGCAAGATGTGAATTAGGTCTTTTTTTTATGCC
>CAYLWP010000262.1:0-2496 GCA_964387365.1 uncultured Roseburia sp.
ACTCATCCATATCCAGTCTCACATTCACATGATGCTTCGCTTCATGAAGTTTGGACAATAAACATACCGTCTCCACATGCACCGTATGCCCGAACTGGTCCACAGGCCTTACCTTTTTCAGCTCGTACCCATTCCCGCACAGGTACTTTAAGTCTCGTGCCAGGGTGGCGCTGTCACAGCTGACGTACACGATACGCTTCGGTGCCATTTTGATGATGGTTTCAAGGCATGCCTCATCACAGCCCTTTCTGGGCGGGTCTACGCAGATGACATCTGCAAAGATACGCTCTGTTTCATACAGGTGCGGCAGCACCTCCTCTGCCTTTCCGACATAAAAGGAGGCATTCTCAATGCGGTTGCGCTTTGCATTCTCTCGGGCATCCATGATTGCCTGCTCTACGATTTCGACGCCATAGACCTGCTTTGCACGCTGTGCCATAAAAAGGCTGATGGTTCCGATACCGCAATATAAATCCCACACGGTTTCCTTGCCCGTAAGTCCTGCATATTCCAGGGCAAGACTATACAGCTTCTCCGTCTGAACAGGGTTCACCTGATAAAATGACAACGGGGAAATCGCAAAGGTAATTCCCTCTCTGACGCTGTCTTCCGGTACATCCCTGCCTGATTCTATCTCTTCCAAGGTTCTTCTGTGAATCACATCGGATATGGTACTCTCACCCCAGAGCACACGGCTCTTTCTTCCCATAATAACATTGGTATTCTCGGTATTTGTATTGATATAGATACTGGTCATGCCCTCTATCTTTTTCAGAGCTTCTACCAAGCACTCCTCTGCCGGAAGCTCTTTTCCATTTACAATCAGGCAGACCATAATTTCACCGCTGGTAAAGCCCTTACGGATTAAAATATGACGTACCAGTCCCCTGCCTGTTTTCTCATCATAGGCACTGACCTTGTTTTCGCGCATATAAGCCAAAACTGCCTCTAAAATCTTCTGATTCTCCGTTACACCAAGCGCGCAATCGGTATTGGCAATAATATCATGTGTTCTTCCTGCATAAAATCCGGTAATCAGATTGCCTTCCTTATCCGTTCCCACCGGAAACTGCGCCTTATTCCGATAATGATATGGCTGCTCCATGCCGACAATCGGCTCCATAACTGCATCTAACAGTTCACCCGAAAAGCCGCCGATACGGAGCAGATGGTTTCTTACCTTATTTTCCTTAAAGGAAAGCTGCGCCTGATAATCAAGCGCCTGTATCTGGCAGCCTCCGCATTGCTTATGATATGCACATACAGGCTCCGCTCTTTGGGCAGACGGTGTCAGTACACGGAGTAATCTTGCATAGGCATAGTTCTTCTTTGCCTTCATCACCTTTGCCTCTACCACATCACCGATTACTGCGTCCTTGATAAAAAAAGTAAAACCGTCAAGCTTACCGATTCCTTCTCCATCCGTTCCCATATCTTCAATTGTCACTGTAATCACATCATTTTTTGCATAATCTGCCATTTGTAATCACCATACCTCTTCCATACTAAAGTACGGAACCCTTTAAATTCGATTCAAAGAAACGGTTAAAACCAAGCCATCCTGTTTCCTGTGTTGATTCCAGAATCTCCGTAAAGGTTTCCATCTTTGCATCTGTATTATCTGCAAAAGTCAGTGCCACTGCCTCAATAATGGCCGGCTTTTTCGGCGAACCGAATTCAAACTCACCGTGATGGGAAAGAATACAGTGCTTCAATTCCATGGCAAGCATTGGCGGGAAGCCCGGAATCTCTCTTACCTTTTCGCCAATCATCTCAGAACCCATCACAATATGTCCTAAGAACTGTCCCTCATCCGTATAATCATTCACCGGAAAAGCACTGATTTCTCTCACCTTTCCCATGTCATGACAGATGGCTGCCGTCAGCAGTAAATCCCGCTTTAAAACAGGATAAGCCGTGCAATAATACTCGCAAAGCTTTGTTACGCTTAACGTATGCTCCAGCAATCCGCCGATAAAGCCATGATGTACTGTCTTTGCGGCAGAAGACTTCTTAAAAGCCTGTGCAAAAGCCGCATCCTTAACAAAAAATGCCTCTAAAAGCTGTTTCAAATAGGTATTTTCAATGCTGTCGATTATTTTTAACAGCTCCGCAAACATCTCGTCGATATTTTTCTTGCTTACAGGCATATATTCCGATTCATTGTATTCGCCCTCCTGACAACGGCGTACGCGCTTTACATTGACCTGCAATGCTCCGTTAAAGCTGGTCACTTCACCGTACACCTCTATGTAATCGCAGGCATCAAACTCTGCGATTCCTGCATTATTCGGGTCCCAGATTTTTGCATCAATGGTACCTGTCTTATCCTGCAAAATAACATTATCATATGACTTTCCGTTCTTTGTTACAGCAGAGCTTTTGAACTTGCAAAAATAAATGTCAAATACTCTGTCTCCGTCCTTGTAATCCTTAATATACTTCATTTTTATAACCCGTCTTTCTGCGAAAGACACCAATGCGTCATGAAACAGA
>CAYLWP010000263.1:0-2493 GCA_964387365.1 uncultured Roseburia sp.
TTCTTGTTCTGTCTTCCTGCACAACATAGGTTCCATCCGCACGATTATTATAATACTACGATTGACGGATTCATTCTCATTTCCCTCCTTATAGCTTTCTATCACTATCTGTTCCGCACGATTAATTACTTTTCTCAAATCACTGATTTTCTCCGAAATATATCCTGTACCATTTATGTCAATTGCATTAAGTTCGCTTCTTATTTTTCCGATGGTATCCAGTATTTCCATGAGTTCAATGCAGTCCTTCTTCAGATACTCTACATCTTCCATGGCATGGGTTATAACTTTCTCATACAGCTTTAGGTGGAATACCCAGTTGTCTTCTTCTATATGACTTGTTTTCATAAGCTCTCTCAATTCCTGCCAGTATCTGCCGTATACACTGATTTCCAAATCGATTTGTTCTGCGACCTGCATCACTTCCTCGTATTGTTTTGTCTGCTGAGCCTTAACATGTAACTGACTCGCATAGAACAGTCCTCCAAAGCACATCGTCAAGCTTAACAATCCTGCGAATAACTTAAGATTTTTCTTGTATTGCTCTATCATCGGCGTATCCAAATCTTTATAATTTTTCAACGCGTCTTCTAATTCTTCAATAGACTGGAATCTATCTTGTGGATTCTTCTGGGTACATTTTTGTATAATTTTTTCCAATCCACTTGAAAACTCAGGATTCCAATATGTAATGGGATACATCTCATACGGTGCATCGGATGGATTATGACCTGTTAACAAATGATACATGGTTGCACCAAGGCTATAAATATCTGTTCTCGGATCGGACTGTCCTTGTCCACCAAACTGTTCCGGTGCTGCATATCCTTTTGTCCCCAGACATGTCGTATCTCCTATCGCCTTTTCTTTGTATTCTCTTGCAGTTCCAAAATCTATAAGTACAACATTTCCGTCATACTTCAACATGACATTGGAAGGCTTCATGTCTCTGTATATAATCGCCGGCTCTCTGGAATGAAGATACTTGAACACGTCACACAACTGAATTGCCCATTCAATGACATCCTTCTGTGACTGCGCACCATTCTCTTTCATAATCTTCTCAAGTGTCATTCCCTCTACGTAATCCATTACGATGAGAAAATTATCATCCTGATCTATGATATCAACGATACTCGGAAGGTGTGGATGTCTAAGTTTTTTCAGCAAATCAATCTCCATTGTAAGACTCTGCGTTACGATATCAAAGCGTTGAAAACCATCCTTACGTATTTCCTTTATTGCCCATGGCTTATTTGCCTTTGCATTAATAGCAAGATAAACAGTACTCATGCCGCCCTGACCGATTACACTGAGTATTTTATATTTACCATCAATGACTGTACCAATTTCCATCATCTTATATTTCCTACCCGTACCAATATTGCCGATATATTGTCTGTTTCTCCTCTTTGCTTATTAAGCTCGATCATACTTTGCAGATTCGCCTGTATCACATGCTCTCTTGTATTATTTTCCGGATTACAGTACATTTGTATTTCCTGTTCCGACACAACATGTCGGAATCCATCAGAACATAACAGGTATGATGCATTTGGCGTTGTTCTGCCATAGATAAAATCCGGCATCAGATTAGACGTTACGCCAATGCACTGCAAGAGTACATTTCGTCTGCTGTCATTCTGAGCTTCTTCCTCTGAAATAATTCCATATTCTACTTCACTTGCCACCAGAGTTTGGTCTCTGGTTATCTTTTTACAGCTTTGCTGTATCTCATACAATCTACAGTCGCCCACATGAACGGCATAATAGCTGTTTCCGAGAAATAGTACTGCCGTAAGTGTGGTCCCCAGCTCTATCCTACAACGTTGCCCGTAATCCTTGATCTTGGCATTGGTCATGTAGACAATACTTTCCCATGCATTTTTTATGCGTTCCTCTGTCCACTCCTTGTCAGACTTAAGAAATTCTTCCTTGAACCACTTGTCAAATGCCAAAATTACATTGCCACTGGCTACCTCACCCTGAGCCAAACCGCCAAGTCCGTCACAAATTACCGCCATGCACACCATTCCCCAACGGGAATAAGCAATCTTCAAAGACAGGCTGTCCTGATTCGTTTTTTTTCAATTCCTACATCTGTTGCAAATCCTGCTATAAAACTCATTTCTACTACTCTTTCACTTTGTAATCTTTATAATATCCGAAGCCTTTGCGCTATGCTTTTGGGGATAAAATAAGGGCGTCAAAAAACACGCAAAAATACGCATTGACACCCTAATCCACAAAAAAAATGCATAAACTACCCTCGTAATTCATGCAACCTAAATAAACCTCTTGTTTATTCAATTTTTACACTGCTTTACTTCCCCGCACAGTTGCTCTCTCTTTGTCTGCAAGTATATAATAATTTTTGCTGATAATCAAGTCTTGTGTTGACATAAATTTTATTTTTATGTAACTTGAATTAATATTATACCTAGATTATTCACGGCAATGCCACAAAAATAGCTGAAAACCGCGTAGTTACTG
>CAYLWP010000264.1:0-2484 GCA_964387365.1 uncultured Roseburia sp.
GATTATCTGTCAAAAACTGATATAATGTAGAGGAAGAAAAAGTTTAAGAAAATGTTGTCAACTGCTTGACACAAGAGGGAACAGCCCTACCGGATATAGAGGTGTTGGTGAGCTTGTCTGAATTATATGGAATTTCTATCAATGATATTCTGAAAGCAGATTTGACCAAGATAAAGTTTCAAAAGGAAATCGTCTTCCCTGATGAAGAGAAAGCAGCAAAGAATATATTTGTCATAGGCTGTGGCAGATGGGGAACCTTTCTGGCATGGTATTTAGATAAAATAGGACACAGGGTGTCTTTATATGGCAGGGAACAGTCTTCTCATATGAAGGAGTTATCTGCAACAAGAAAAAATCAGTATATATCATTATCAGAATCCATACAGCTGACAACCACATATGAAGGGGTAAGCAGGGCAAATTACGTTATTATTTCAGTGGGAGCACAGAAGTTTCAGGAAGTAGTTTCTGCATTGGCAGCCGGGGCATTGCAGGGAAAAACAGTTGTGTTATGTATGAAAGGAATAGAGATTGGGACAGGGCGACGATTATCTCAGGTCGCATCCGATACGCTAGACCATAGTAATCAGATTGCAGTATGGTTGGGTCCGGGACACGTGCAGGAATTTTACAGAGGTGTACCTAATTGCATGATAATCGACAGTAATCATGAACTGGTGAAGGATGAACTGATACGCAGTTTTTCGAGCGAATTGATACGCTTTTACTATGGTACGGATTTGATTGGAAACGAAATCGGAGCAGCAGCAAAAAATGTGATTGGAATTGCAGCAGGCATGCTGGAAGGTTTAGATTTGTCCTCGCTGAAAGGTGCATTGATGGCAAGAGGAACCGGAGAAATTGCAAGACTTATTGTGGCAATAGGAGGCAATGCGGGTACTGTTTACGGATTGTGCCACCTGGGAGATTATGAAGCGACTTTGTTTGCTACGTATAGTCATAATCTTGCGTTTGGCAGGAGCCTTGTGCAGGGCGTGAAATATAACGAACTGGCAGAAGGGTATGATACAGTGAAAGCGATTCGCAAATTAGCCAAGGCATATGGCGTAGAATTACCCATTTGTGAAGCTGTTTATCAAGTTGTGCACGAGGGAAAAGAGCCTAAGAGTATCCTAAAAAATCTATTTAAGAGAAGTCTGAAAAATGAATTTATATAAGATGGTTCTTTTCTTTTGAACGTTGCGATACGACGTGGTTAGAACAGAAAGTGTATAGGGCTATGTTTCAGCTTGCTTTTGAAGTATGACATGAATTAACATAAATGAATAATTACAAGCATTTATTGAATTGAGAGGTGCCAAATAATATGGAAGAAATAAAATTGAAGATTCCAACAATGGAATATATCGCAGATATTATGCAGTTCCGGCAAGAGATATTCGAAGCGAATGATAATGATTCATTTGCAGGATGCGGAAGCTTAAGAACCTGCTCCACTGCGGAAGAATGGTTACATATTCTTGGTGATATGGAAAATCCTGATACTTGTCCGGCAGGACGTGTTACATCTAATACCTACATTGCAGTGCGTGTTGCAGACAATAAAATTGTTGGAATGATTGATTTGAGACATCATATAGACCATCCGGTTCTGGGTGTATGGGGTGGGCATATGGGGTACATCATCCGCCCTTCCGAAAGACGCAAAGGATACGCAAAAGAAATGCTACGGCAAAATATACAAAAATGCAGAGAACGAAATATGGATAAGGTTATGATTCCCTGCAGTCGAGATAATGAGGCTAGTGAAAAAACAATTCTTGCAAATGGTGGCATTTTCGAAAAAGAAGTCTGTGTTGAAGGCGAATATATCAAAAGATATTGGATTGAGTTATATTAAATTCAGGTTTAATGGAGGAATGTGCCACACCAGCCGTCTACCATTCCGCTCATTTCAGTACCGCTTATTTGGTATTTCCTAAATGGAGCGTTCGGCATTTTCGATTGTCCTGCCCTGCGCTTGTACACGCTTTGCTTAGACAAGTCTCCGGGCAGGACTTGATGCCTCCTTACCCCATTAAGGAAATAGCACAAAACGCTTTAATCAATTCGTGGCATGGCAGACGACTGGTGCGGCACTTAACACCCACTACACTTAGATTGGATTGGCTTAATTATAGTCTTGCCCGACTGGAACGATATTTTCTAGCGTGCAGTCGGGCAGAAAATATTGAATTTGCCCGATTATTTTGTAATTTTGTCCTAAAAATCGGGGTTACTGGGAATTTTCTGCCCGACTTATTTTCGATTTTGCTCAAAAAATCGGGATTTTTCAAATTTTTCTGCCCGACTATTTTACGGTTTTACTCTAAAAGTCGGGGTTCTTGGAAATTTCCCCCCCGACTTATTTATGTTTTTGTTTCAAAAGTCGGGTTTGCCGGAACCAAGGCAAGATTGGTTGGGGTACGAGAGGCTACCCAACCCAAGGGAGAAAAAGCGAGATTAGTTGGGCCGTGTAATCCG
>CAYLWP010000265.1:0-2483 GCA_964387365.1 uncultured Roseburia sp.
CCTGCATCGCATTCTTTAATAAATTATCCTCTACATTTGGATAATGTGTTCTTACAATTTCCTCCATTAATTCCAGATTCGGGAAATCAATATAATGAAAAATACATCTTCTTAAAAAGGCATCCGGAAGCTCTTTTTCAGCATTGGATGTAATAATAACGATAGGTCTGTTTTTCGCCTTTACTGTTCTCTTTGTTTCATGGATATAGAACTCCATCTGGTCAAGCTCCCATAATAAGTCATTCGGGAACTCGAGGTCTGCCTTATCAATCTCATCAATCAAAAGGACAACCTGCTCCTCACTTTCAAAGGCCTCGCCAAGCTTTCCAAGCTTGATGTACCTTGCAATATCATCAACGCCCTCTTCACCAAACTGACCATCGTATAATCGCTGAATGGTGTCGTACATATAAAGACCTTCCTGCGCCTTTGTTGTAGACTTGATATTCCAGATCAGAAGCTTTTTCCCTAAGGAATTGGCCACTGCCTCTGCCAGCATGGTCTTACCGGTTCCCGGCTCTCCCTTAATCAAAAGCGGCTTCTTTAATGCGATTGCCACGTTAACGCTTGCAAGCAGCTCCTCACTTGCCACATAATCCCTTGTACTGTTAAATGATTGTTCCATATCCATACCTGCCTTTCTATTCCCAAGGTGAATCCTGATGCTCTAACTTTTTATCACGAATCATCAAATCCCTTACAGCGTCTGCTGCAGGCTTATGATTAAATAACACTTCATTTATCTGCTCAATAATCGGAAGCTCTACCTGATACTTTTTTGCAAGTCCCATGGCAGCCTTAGCGGAATACACACCCTCTACCACCATTTTTACCTCAGCCATAGCTTCCTCCATCGTCTTGCCCTGACCGATTAACATACCGGCTCTTCTGTTACGCGAATGTACACTTGCACAGGTAACAATCAAATCGCCGATGCCGGACAAGCCGAAAAAGGTTTCGTACTTGCCGCCCATGGCAGTACCCAATCTTGCTATTTCCGTAATACCTCTTGTAATCAGGGCTGCCTTCGTATTATCTCCGTATCCGAGACCGTCTGCCGCACCCGCTGCAAGTGCAACCACGTTTTTAAGCGCTGCACCAAGCTCGATGCCAAGAACGTCCGGGCTGATATACACGCGGAAAACATTGCTCATGAAAATATTCTGAATATACTCTGCCTTCTCCCTGCTCTTTGCACCAACCACGATGGTTGTCGGAATACCGCGTCCAACCTCTTCCGCATGTGACGGACCGGATAAAACAGCAACCTCTGCCTGCGGAATCTCCTCTTCTATTACCTGCGAAAGAGTCATCAGGGTAGCTTCCTCAATGCCCTTTGCCACATTAACGATAATCTGTCCCTTGGCCACATATTCCTTCATACTGTGTGACGTACTTCTGATATACGGAGAAGGAACTGCCAGAACAAGGATATCCTTACCCTCTATCACTGCCTTAAGGTCTGTTGTAAATATCATATCCTCCGCCAGCTTTACTCCCGGGAGCTTATCCTTATGCTCATGCTCTGCATTCAGCATATCAATCTCATCCTGAAGCACTGACCATACCGTAATCTCGTGTCCGTTATTGTGCAGAAGCACTGCCAACGCAATTCCCCAGCTTCCCGCACCAATTATTCCAATATTTGCCATTTCACACTAACCTCTACACTTCATTCTTTTTTGAGAGATATGTCTTTCTCTCTGTTTTATGAATTAATCTGTCAATATTACTTCTGTGTCCCCAGAATGCAAGCGCTGCAAGAAAAACCATTACAATATATAATTCATTCAGTGCAGCCTGCTCCATATTCCAGTAGCCAAGCTGACCAAAAACCACCAGCTGTACAACCAGACCTATCTGAATCAGCAGTGAACCCAAAGACACATAATGTGTTGTTCCGAATGCAATCGCAAAAATAACAAGCTCAACCGGAATCAATATCGGATGGAAGAACGCAATCAAACCTGCGGTACAGGCAATTCCCTTACCACCCTTGAAGCCAAGATAAAACGGAAAATCATGTCCCAAAATGGCTCCGGCTGCTGCATACAGACTAAGTAACTGTAAAATATCAGCGTGGCTATCCTTAAATAACAGACGAACCACAACTATTGCCAGACCGGTCTTTAATACATCGCCGAAAAATACAACCGCTCCCGCTTTTTTTCCTAATACACGCAGGGCATTGGTAGTTCCGGCATTGCCGCTTCCATGCTGTTTAATGTCAATTCCATGAAGTCTTCCATAAATATATGAAGTCTGAAATAATCCAAAAATGTAACCAATTAATACGCATACGATACGAATCATTTCTCTTTAGTCGTCCTTTCTTTCCCTGATAATAAACTTCAGGGATGTTCCTTTAAAGCCAAATGCTTCTCGAATCTTATTTTCCAGATATCTGGTGTATGAGAAATGCATCAGCTCTTTATCATTTACAAACACAACAAAGGTAGGCGGCTTTACACCAACCTGAGTGG
>CAYLWP010000266.1:0-2464 GCA_964387365.1 uncultured Roseburia sp.
TTTGCAAGCAGCCGAAAAAGGTATCAAACTGGCTGATGGGTGAGACACTTCGTCTGTTGAAGGAAAAGAGTATGGACCCTGAGGATATCGTCTTTTCACCGGAGAATCTTGCCAAGCTGATTGCATTGGTAGATGCAAAGGCAATTAACGGCACAGTAGCCAAGGAAGTATTTGAAATCATGTTTGAGAAAAATATCGATCCGGAGGCTTATGTAGAGGAAAAGGGCTTAAAGACTGTCAATGACGAAGGAGCACTTCGTAAGACAATCGAAGAAGTCATTGCCAATAACCCGCAGTCGGTAGAGGATTACCGAAACGGTAAGGAAAAGGCAATCGGTTTCCTTGTTGGTCAGACTATGAAAGCCATGAAGGGCAAGGCAGACCCCGGAATGGTGAACCAGATATTGAAGGAAATGCTGTGATAAATGCTGCAAAATAAGGGAGCTTGCATGGGCGGATTGCTATGAATTAGCAGTCCGCCTTTTATAAATACTCAGAAAATATGAGTGGAATATAAATAATATGCAGAAATTACAGAAATTACAGGAAGTGTTAGTAAATCGTTTGTCAGAGAATAACACAGCGGACTATTTGCAAACCGGGAATGATGAATTTTTGGATATGTTTTTAACTGCCAAGCATCTAGAAGGTTGTTCTGACAAAACAATACGTTATTATAAGTGTAATATTGAAAAGATGCTGGAGACAATTAATATTCCTGTGGTAAAGATAAATACAGAAATGCTCCGGAAATATCTTGTAGAGTATCAATCAATAAATAATTGTGGGAAGGTGACTATTGATAACATTCGTAGGAGTCTTTCCACATTCTTTTCTTGGTTGGAGGAAGAGGATTATATAATAAAAAGTCCGATGAAAAGAATTCACAAGATAAAAACAGCAGTAATTGTAAAGGAAACTATTCCGGATGAAAAGTTGAGATATTGAGAGATAATTGTAGTAATTTGCGTGATAGGGCAATGATTGATTTTCTGCTTTCAACAGGGATACGTGTAGGAGAATTAGTTCGGTTGAATATTGATGATATAGATTTTTCTGAACGTGAGTGTGTTGTTTACGGCAAGGGAGATAAGGAAAGAAAAGCATATTTTGATGCAAAAACTAAGTTGCATTTAATGAATTATATTGAATCGAGGACGGATAATAATATTGCGTTGTTTGTATCGTTAAATAGACCACATAAAAGGCTTACTGAAAGTGGAGTTGAAATACCTCTTAGAGAAATGGGTAAGAAATTGGGAGTAGAAAAAGTACATCCTCACAAGTTCAGGAGGACTATGGCTACCAGAGCAATAGAGAAAGGAATGCCGATAGAGCAGGTACAGAAGATACTTGGACACGAACAAATTGATACGACACTTAGATATGCTATGTGTAAATAAACTATCCTTCGGATAGTTCAAATAATGTGAAGTTATCACATAGAAAGTATATTTCATAATCACAAATTGACTTGTAACGTAGAATGCGTTACAATAAAGAAAAAGTGGAGGTGCATGTTATGGGAAAAACAGCAACATTGAATTTAAGAGTAAATCCTGATGTGAAAGAAAATGCGGAAAATGTACTTGCTCAATTAGGAATACCGATGGCAACAGCAATAGATATGTATTTGAAACAAATATCATTGGTAGGAGGGATTCCTTTTTCTGTTGTATTACCGAAAACTGCTAATTCTGTGAATGCAGATATGATGTCTGTATCACAAATACATGAAAAATTGGAAAAAGGTTATGCAGATATTGAGAAGGGGAATGTTGAGGATGCAGCTAGTGCGTTTGCAGCATTTAGAGAGAGGCACTAATGGAAATATATAAGGTAGAGATTACAAGGGAAGCATTGCAAGATATGGAAGATATATACAATTATATTGCTACAGACTTGCTTTCACCAGAAAGTGCAATGGGACAATATAATCGAATCGCTGATGAAATTCTGACTTTAGATACTTTTCCGGAACGTTTTAGAATTATGGAATCCGAACCAGAAAAGAGAATGGAATTAAGAAGAATGCTTGTAGATAATTATTCGGTGTTCTATATGATTCGAGGTGATAAGGTTATTGTGACAGATGTTTTGTACACTGCATCAGATATTGAAGCACGATTACGAGGCGTGTAAGATGTCTTTGAAGCACGCGATTATTTGAATTGTGCGCCCAGCCAAGGGCAATTAACCTAGCAGGTGGAAATCCTGTCTGAATAAGGTCTAGCCAACCAACAGTAGCGAGTCTTGAGTTGTCAGCAGTAATGGTGGGAGCTAAGCGTAGACAGCGAGCAAGTAGGGTTGCAATGCGATTGAGCCTCGAAAGTAATTGTTTCAGAGGGCTGACATGGTAATTCACATGGAAAGCAACATCATACAGAGCGTAAATGGCGAGTTCTGTATGGCACTGCGGGGTCAAAGAGCCAATCATGCTTGACATTGTGGTTAATTAGTCAAC
>CAYLWP010000267.1:0-2396 GCA_964387365.1 uncultured Roseburia sp.
TTTTCAAGGTTATTTGGTACTTCAAGGTACTCTACTTCACCTTCCGGATAATTATCAATAACAAGCTTGATTGGATCAAGTGCTGCCATCATTCTTGGCTTCTTGAGCTTCAGGTCTTCACGGATACAGTACTCAAGCATTGCATAGTCAACAGAGGAATTAGCCTTGCTGACACCGCAAAGCTCAACAAACTTCTTGATGGATTCCGGTGTAAAGCCTCTTCTTCTCAGTGCTGCGATAGATACCAGTCTCGGATCGTCCCATCCGTCTACGATACCTTCCTCAACCAACTTCTTAATATATCTCTTACCTGTAATTACGTTAGTCAGATAAAGCTTTGCAAACTCAATCTGCTTCGGTGGCTGTGGATATTCAAGCTCTCTTACCACCCAGTCATAGAGCGGTCTGTGATCCTCGAACTCCAGCGTACAGATAGAGTGTGTAATTCCTTCAATCGCGTCCTCAATCGGATGTGCAAAGTCATACATCGGGTAGATACACCAGGTATCGCCTGTTCTGTGATGTGACATATGCGCTACACGATAAATAACAGGGTCTCTCATATTGATATTCGGAGATGCCATGTCAATCCTTGCACGAAGCACCTTCTCACCATCTGCGAACCTGCCGTTCTTCATATCCTCGAATAAAGCAAGATTCTCCTCTATGCTTCTGTTAGCAGAAGGGTCTTCCTTGCCCGCCTCTGTTAAGGTTCCTCTATACTCACGAATCTGCTCTGCTGTCAGGTCTGATACATATGCCTTACCCTTTTTAATCAGCTTTACCGCTGCCTCATACATCTGTGGAAAATAATCAGATGCAAAGAACAGCCTGTCCTCCCAGTCAGCACCCAGCCATTCAATATCTGCCTTAATAGACTCTACGAACTCAACCTTCTCCTTGGTTGGATTGGTATCGTCAAAACGCATATTAAACTTGCCGCCGTACTGCTGCGCTAAGCCATAATTCAAAAGAATACTCTTTGCATGTCCGATATGCAGATATCCGTTTGGCTCCGGTGGGAATCTGGTCTTTACCGTATCACATGCACCCTCAGCCAGATCCTTATCTATAATCTGCTCGATAAAATTTCTGGATACAACTTCTTTTTCTTCATTACCAATTTCTTCGACATTTTTTTCCATATCACTCATAATGATCACTAGCCCTTTCCAAGTCATCTTTATCATTATATTTTAATATACCTGTACATGGTTTGTAAAGAAATTTATGTTAATCCGTTATTCTACAATGGATTCTGTTTTCACAAAATACATATATATAATAAATATACAACACGCACTCAGAAAAACTAATCCTGCTAATTCTTTCTTATTTTTATTACTCAATTTCATCCCAAAAACTCTCATATACTTTTACTTTTTCTTCTGGACACGATGCAGTATATAATACTTTTTCTGTCTCCATATCTTTTACTGTAAATTCAAATCCCCAGTTTGCATCCCCATTTATTACTTGTATCATTTCAATATCCCAAGAAATAATTCCCAAATAAGTAGCTAATGTTCGCAAATTAACTTCCCTATTCGCATGCACTGTCACTTTTTTTGTGTCTGCTGATACTGATATTCTCATATGGTTAATTTCATTTGATTCTTCTATTAAACTTCCCATCTCAGCATACAAGTCATTTAGCCACTTTTTTCTCTGCCATTCTGCTATTTCTATCTCAGCATATGTATTATCATCACTTACATAACCCTTTGAGCAATATCCCATTTGAACAAAAATGTCAATTTGTTCCTGCCCATCTGGTACTGGCATCCATGTAAATCTTAGAGTTTCTGTTTTAATAAAAAACAAATACACAGAAATAAAGCAGCAGATGAATAAAATACTAATTCCCGTTAATATTATCTTTTTTCTATTACTCAATTTCATCCCAAAAACTTTCATATACCCGAACTCCTTCTTTTGGAAAAAAAGCAGTGTATAATACTTTTTCAGTTTCTATATCTTTAACTATAAACTCAAATCCCCAATCTTTTTGACCATTTAGTACCTGCATTTTTTCTATATCCCACGCAATAATTCCAAGATAGGTTGCTAACGTTTGAAAGTTAACTTTTCTGTTCGCATGCACGGTCAGATTTTTTGCATCTGCTGATACAGATATTTTCATATTACTTATCTCATTCGCTTTTTCTAAATTATATCCTATATCCGTATATATTTTTTTTAACCATTTTTTTCTTTGCCATTCAGTTAACTGTATTACTGCACCAAGACCATCCTCACTCACATGCCCATTTACGCAATATCCCATTACTACATAATTATTTACCTGCTCTTGAATGTCAGGTGTTGGCATCCATGTAATTACAATGGATTCTGTTTTCACAAAATACATATATATAATAAATATACAACACGCA
>CAYLWP010000268.1:0-2387 GCA_964387365.1 uncultured Roseburia sp.
ATCCTTCTTCCGTAGAGTTCTGCCACAAGATTGGTCTTGACTATGTGTCATGTTCTCCATTCCGTGTACCTATTGCAAGATTAGCAGCAGCACAGGCAGCTATTGCTAATAAGTAAGGTATCGCTGATGTATAAGATAACGCAACTTGCAACTTGCAGTTAGCGAGTATTCACATTGTATTACATTCAAGCTATTTTTATCTCCCTCACGGGTTGTGGGGGAGATATTTAAATATTCTTTAGGCATTTTTGAACCTTTTCTTGCTTCAGGATGAAAATGGTTGCGAATGCCGGTCCTTATTTTAGTCTTATTTCTTCCCATGAAGCGTGTTATGCTTGTTTGTGGTAAGAAAAAATCCCTAGATTAAGTAATATAGATTGTCGGAATCTGCCCATAGAGAGCTGATTAGTGGTCTATGGTAAGACTCGCATCCCCGGAAACTTATCCGGAATCTGCCCATAGAAGCAAATTAGCCCGTCATGGTAAGACTCTCGCCTACAGAACCCTATAAAGACTCTGCAGATAGAGCTAAATTTACCTACTCATGGTAAGATCAGGAGGAAAAATGAGTAACATAATAGAAGAAGCCCCAAAACAAATCGAAGAAATGGAAAAGCAGTTGAGAATGATTGATGAATTTCAATGTGGCGCTCCGCAAGGATGTCTGAAATATCAGAGAAGAAACGAAAATATCCTTTTCTATCACCAGTATATGGATGAAAGTACGAAAAAGTGGGATAGAAAATACATCAGAAAAGAAAATATCGCATTGGCAAAGGATCTTGCACAGAAACATTATTACACGGCAGTGAGACCGGTGTTGGAAAAAAGTCTAAAGGAATTGAACAAATTCATAACACAGTATCATCCGGAGGAGATAGAAAAAATATATGATTGCTTAAGCCCTGAACGAAAAATGCTAATTGTACCACTACATGATAGTAAGGAAGCACGAATTCAGAAGTGGAATGTGGAAAAATATGAGACAAACGATTTGTATCCTGAGAATCTCAAGTTTGAAACAGAACAAGGAGACTTTGTAAGGTCTAAATCAGAAGTAATTATCGCAAACCTTCTATGTCGGTACAGGGAAGATATTCTGTATAAATATGAACGTCCGTTAGGTGTATTAGTTGATGGAAGAATGAAAACAATATATCCGGATTTTACGATCTTAAATGTTCATACAGGAAAAATTATGTATTGGGAACATGCCGGACGAATGGATGATCCGAATTACGCAAGTGATTTTGTGAAAAAGGTAAATACATATGTTAGTAATGACCTATTGCCGGGAAGAGATGTGGTGTTTACATATATGTCAGTGGAAATTAGTAGCAATTATGGAACATATACAGATTATTCTACAGAAACCATGACATCAGGATTAGATTTGAAGGCGTAGGAGACGATGATTATGTCAATGAAAATAGGAGATAAGTATCTGTATATAGAAACAGTTTTCTAATCAAAAAACAAAGGAGGAAAATTCTCTGCTCCTGCAAGGGCAGTCGCATTTTTCTTCGAAAAACAAGGATAAAAAATATGAGAATTAACGGTTTAAATGGAGCAAATATACCTGCGGGTGGAATGAATATGACGAAGGCAACAGATTCAGTCAGCAAGAATATTCAGAGTCAGATTGCCAATGCTCAGAAACAGTTGCTGGAGCTTTCTGCTAACAAAGATATGAGCATTGAAGAAAAAATGAAGAAACGACAGGAAATACAGCAGCAGATTACGGATTTGAATAATCAGCTAAGACAGCATCAGATTGAACTGAGGAAAGAGCAACAGGTAAAGAAATCTTCAATGGATGATATGCTTGGTGGTAGTACGAAAACTGCTCCGAAAAGCGGAAAGCAAAGTACAGGTCTGTCACAGACGAGTATGAAGGCAGTCGCAGCAGAAGCTTCCCAGATGAATACTTTAGCTACTGCAAATAAAGAACTTGAAGCAGTGTTGAGGGCAGACCGGCAGACAGAAAAAACAGATGATAAGGACAAAAAGACAGATAAGAAGGATGCTGTTGCCGGTGAAAAAGAGGATAAGACTGTGGCAGGTACAGAAGAAGCTGAGAATGTGGGGGCTGATGTTGAGGTTGAAACAGTTAGTGCGGATGTAGCAGAGCCGGTAGAGGTATCTGTACCGGAAACAGTTGCATATACCCATGTGGATGTGCGTTTGTAGGAGGTGCTTACTTTACAAGGCAGGAAATCTTATTTGTGATAAGGTAACCTGCCTTTTTTGCGTCCAAATTTAGGAATGTATAATCAGCATAAGGCAGTTATAAACAGAAATATTTGCAATTGTCTCTTATTTTTGTATAAATCGAACAAAAACCACATAATGCGGTATGATAATTGGAATTGTGCGCAATATATGTT
>CAYLWP010000269.1:0-2300 GCA_964387365.1 uncultured Roseburia sp.
CCCCTACGAGCTGTTGACTATTTAAAAGAATAGCCCAACCCGAGAAGTTCCAGAACTTGCATCATGCTTGTTTTGGGATTTTTTTTATTAAAAATGAACTGAACAGTCACAAAAAATTAATAATTATAAACTTGTTATGTAACTCTTTTTTGTTATATAATATATATATAACTATAGAGAGAAAGGACGATGCGAATGGGTAGAAGAGAAGAGGCAATTAAAGAGTTTACGAATAAGTATACAAAGGTTTGCATAGAGAATAATGGGATTGATGTGAATCTGTTTGAAGAGTATGGCGTAAAGCGTGGTCTGCGTGATAAGAACGGCAAGGGTGTCTTGTCGGGGTTAACGAATATCTCATTAATAAAATCATCAGAGGAAATAGATGGAAAAAGCGTTCCTTGCGAAGGACAGCTTTATTATAGAGGATACAATATTTTTGATTTAGTGCACGGGTTTCAGAGTGAGGGCAGATTTGGCTTTGATGAGTGTGCTTATTTATTACTGTTTGGACATTTACCGAATGCAGAGGAGTTAATGGAGTTTAAGAAGGCACTGGGATACAGTATGACCCTGCCGACGAACTTTGTCAGAGACGTTATTATGAAGGCGCCAAGCCATGATATTATGAATTCGCTGACTAAGAGTGTTTTGACACTGGCATCTTATGATGATAAGGTATCGGACTTGTCCCTGGATAACGTGTTAAGGCAGAGTCTTATGCTGATTAGCGTATTCCCGATGCTTTCGGTTTACGGATATCATGCATACAACCATTATATCTGCGATGACAGCTTATATATTCACAGACCGGATCCGTCGTTAACAACGGCAGAGAATATTTTACGAATGCTCAGACCGGATAAGGAATATACGGCGATAGAGGCACAGGTTCTTGATGCGGCGCTGGTACTCCATATGGAGCATGGCGGAGGCAATAATTCAACCTTTACTACAAGAGTGGTAACAAGCTCCGGTTCTGATACTTATTCCGTTATTGCCGCGGCATTATCTTCCCTGAAGGGGCCAAAGCACGGCGGTGCGAATATTAAGGTGGTTCAGATGATGGAGGATTTGCGCAGGAATGTGGATGACACAACAGATGAAGAGCAGGTAAGAGCATATCTGTATAAGCTTCTGAATAAGGAAGCTTTCGACAGAAGCGGCTTGATTTATGGCATGGGACATGCAGTATATTCCATTTCCGATCCGCGGGCAAAGGTATTTAAGGGCTTTGTGGAAACACTGGCGGAAGAGAAGAAACGCCATAAGGACTTCGAATTATACTCTATGATCGAAAGACTGGCACCGGAGGTTATAGCAGAGAAGTGTAAGATTTACAAGGGTGTCAGTGCCAATGTAGACTTTTACAGCGGATTTGTATATAGTATGCTTGATATTCCGTTAGAGTTGTACACACCGATTTTTGCAATTGCAAGAATTGTAGGCTGGAGTGCACACAGAATGGAAGAGCTGATTAATGTAGACAAGATTATCAGACCGGCGTACATGAGTATTTCGGACCTGAGACCTTATCATACACTGAAGGATCGTTCTACACCCAAGCTGGATGGACATGACGAAACGGTATATAAGCTTCCGTTAAATGAATAATTACAGTAGAAAGAGCATAGCCACATGAGGCTATGCTCTTAAAAAATATCACTAAAAATAGTTCAGGGTATGCAGGCAATGCACGGAGTTGTCAGCATTTACGCCACATAATCAATATTTGCTCCTATCAGATTGATGGCGTCCTGAGCCTTTTTGTTTTTCTGATAAGGATTGTCCTCGTTACTGTATTTTATGGTTGTATTCGTGGTTCCGCCGGATACGTAGGTACGTCCGCATTCCGGACAGATGGATGTATGAATCGACACGGATGCATTGATAACCTTTCCGTTCTTTTGCGCAGCCTTTTTGTAAGCATTGGAAACATGCTCCTGCTCATGAGCACGCACAGCAGAACCTGCGGCCTCCGGCGAGATGTGTGCAGCTGCCTTAAATGAAACATTTGCTTCATCGGAACCGTCCTGATAGGTACGTTCCTTACAGGTTCGGCAATCTTCGGGAGAAGATTTGCGACCGGCCTTTTTCATCTCATCAGGATTGGTAACGGCAGTGTCTGAGGCTCTCTGGATATTCTGCTTAGGTGTAGCGGGATATATGCCGGCATAAGCATAAGGTTGTACTCCGGAATATGCGCCTATGGTCATAAAACCCCTCCTTTCTGAATTCTCTTTGTTAGGCGTTTGCGAAACGCCATAAGCCGCATAAATACGGCATATTTTTGTTCCTAA
>CAYLWP010000270.1:0-2288 GCA_964387365.1 uncultured Roseburia sp.
CCTGTTGCAATAATTGCGTACATATTGCACCTCCTAAAAAATTACTCGCTAGCTTCGGTAATGTTTGTTAACATATTTAGACCCCACTATGCGGCATACTCATAAATAATATCATTCAACACAGTAAAAGTCAACAATTATTTCATGATTTTTTCAGCTGTTTTGATGATTCCAGTTGTGCTTTTAACGAGCTTTTTGTCTTTTTCCTTGTAATCTCTATCAGTCCAAGCGGAGTCATGTCAATAATCGTTGTTTTTATCGGGTCAAGACGCGCAAGGCGATGCAGCTCACCTATCAGCTTTTCGTTCATTGCCTCGTCTTCCATATTGATAAAATCAACCAGAATAATACCTGACAGATTACGCAGACGAATCTGCCTCATAACCTCTGCTGCTGCTTCCATATTAATAGAAAGCATATAGGACGCGCTTGCCTTTTTATTATTTTTCCCCGAATTCACATCGATGACATACATTGCTTCCGTCTGCTCGATGACCAGATAGGCACCGGAATTCATCCAGACCTTAGGCTGTAACAGTTCCTGAAGCTTTGTTTCCACACTGTACAGCTTGGAAAGAGCTAAGGTATCGTCCTGATACAGCGATAACTGCGCTTTGCGTTCCGGCATATAAGCACCGATAAAGGAAGTAAGCTCCTCATAGAGCTTCTCATCATCCGTTACAATCTGCTCATAGTTCAGCGACGTATCATCCCTAAGCTGTGTCAGGTATGCCGCAGGCGCCTGATAAAGCTTACTGTAACAGGTTCTGTGAATTCCTTCGCTCAGAAGCTTTTGCATTTTAGAGATAAAAGAATCACACTCTGCCGTAAGAGCGGAAAAATCATTCCTTTCAAACAGCTCTCCTGCCTTTGTTCTGACTACGATTCCGTATTCGCAGTCCGCCGGAAGGAGCTGCCTTAAGGTTTCCTTCTCCTGTTTACAAAGCTTATTGGATACGCTCTTTGCCGTATTGGCATTGGTTACAACGCAGTATTCTCCGGAAAGTGACAGATTCAGAGTAAAAACAGGTTCCTTTTCCCTGATGGCTTCCTTTTCCATCTGGACAAGTATCTCATCACCTGCAAGAATCCGTCCGTCATAGGTTCTGTTTAAAAGAACCGGTTTGTATTGATCCGAAATCGGTAAAAATCCGCGTTTTCCCGGCTGGTAATCAAGAAATGCCGCATGAATTGCCGGTACAACATTAATTACCTTCGCAACAAAAATATCTCCGATGTTGGCAGCAGTTGAGTCCTTTGTATAGGAAATCTCCTGCACCTTATTATCCTGTAATCCAAGACTGAGTATTCCGTTTCGATATCTTGTCAGTATTAATTTTGAGGTAATCATTAGAAATCTTCTCCTACCGCTCCAAGAGGAACCAGCTTCCTCTCTTCTTCATCACCAATATTCGTATAGGTTTCTTCTCTGGTAATCATAAAAGAAAACTCATTCAGCTCTTTGCCATTCTTCTCATAAAGAGCCTGCAGCACAAGTCCCGGCTTGATATTTCCGGCACTGCTTGCATCAACGGTAAGTGAAATAGCTCCATCCTCTTCTACCTGACAGCTATAAATAAACGGCTTCATGTCAAAGGTGGATTCACTTTTCTTTGTTTTCTTGGTCACAATGATTTCATCCTGACGGTACAACGCCTCTAACAGCGTCCGATAGTCAAAGTCAGGCTCATAGCCCTCACGAAAGCGTACCATATACTTAGCTGCCGCCACGCTTGCCATAGCATTGCCTGCCTGCTCCGGTAGGAGCTTTGCCTCTAATACGCGAATCCCATCTGCCATCTGGTTGTTCAGTCTGTCTAAGGTATCCTGTGTATTTGTAACGGAATTCACTTCGATATCCATATATTCGCCATTGCTCTCAAGTCCTACGCCAAGCGGTGCAGCAAAGGACATAATCTGATGAGGGCTGAAGCCTCCTGTATATGCAATATCAATCTCTGCACGGCGGATTGCCTTCTGAAAATAGCGCATGACATCAAGATGACCGATAAACTTAATGGCTCCGTGCTTGGAAAATTTGATTCTAAGCTTCATCGTTTATACGCCCTCCTTTTCTGTACGCGGTTCAAAGCAGATTCCGCAGCCAAAACGTGCTGCGCCACAGGCATTACACTGCAGCTTGCAATTTGGGGTAACGTCTTCCTCTAACGCCTTTATCCATTCTTTTTTCAAAAAATCCTTGGATACACCGCAATCCACGAAATCCCAAGGGAATATTTCATCAAGACTTCTTTCCCTGGTTGTATAGAAAGAGGTATCAATTCCGC
>CAYLWP010000271.1:0-2234 GCA_964387365.1 uncultured Roseburia sp.
TCGCATAAGCACAAAGAGAACGCACACGGAACACAGCCTGGAAAGTATTGGTACGCGGACGAAGATGTGAAATCGTTCTCAAATACTCGAAGCTGTGACGCTTCTTCTGTAACGGGTAATCCGGTGTGGAATCGCCTTCAATCATCACCTCTGTAGCCTGAATCTCAAACGGCTGCTTAGCCTCAGGTGTCAGGGTTACAATACCGGTAACGATAACGGCAGCACCACCGTTTAACTTGCTGATATCCGCAAAATTGCTTAATTCATCACTATATACAACCTGTACCGGTTCAAAAAAAGTACCGTCATTTACTACAAGGAATCCAAATGTCTTAGAATCTCTCTTACTTCTAAGCCAGCCCCCTATTGTTACCTCTTTATCCGCATAGTCCTTATAATTGCGGTATAAATCCTTAATATTAATCATAGCCTTAAGCCTCCTACTAAAAAAAGTCCATTCACTGCTTACCATTATACCCATTTTGGGCTATGTACGCAATGTATTTGGACTTTTTTTGTGGGTATTTTTTACAATTTCGTGTTCATTTTGTGCGCTTCTACGCCTCTGCCATTCTGGTCTGTGCAATCTGAATGATTTCAGAAATCTCCATTCCTGACTTCTGCATTACAAGGCGAAGCTCATTCAACTCCTCATTTTTCTGCTGTTCCAAGAGTTCATTCAGTTCTTCACGCTCTTTTTTCACACGCAGAGTGAGTGCTTCTATCAATTCCTGTTTCTGTACAATTTTCTCCTGCAAAGACTTCTTAGCACCTCTTGCCATATTCCTGTCTCCTTATCATCTCTTATTTATTGGCATATAAAACCAATTGCTACTAGTATATGGACAAGAGCGAGGAAATATTCCATAAATATTCTTATCTATTTATCACTTTTGTTCGACTTATACTCTTTTTTCTAGTATAATATTATAGAGAAAAACTTGAAAACTTTCATAAAAAAATACAGGAAAGGGGTTTTACTATGGCATTACCACAAGAAAGAATTTATACCATTGAAGATATCTATGCTTTACCGGACGGCGAACGCGCTGAATTAATTGACGGTGACATCTATTATATGGCTCCGCCAAGCAGAAAGCATCAATCTATTGCCGGCGAATTACTCACTACTATAAATAATTACATCAAGTCAAAAGGTGGTCCATGCCAACCCTACATTGCTCCCTTTGCAGTTTTTTTGAACGAAGACGACAGAAATTATGTTGAACCGGATATCAGTGTGATATGTAATCCGAACAAACTGAACGACAAAGGCTGTGTCGGTGCTCCTGACTGGATAATCGAAATCGTTTCACCAAGCAGCCGACGCATGGACTATACCACTAAACTCTTCAAATATCGCACTGCCGGAGTCCGTGAATACTGGATTGTTGACCCTGATAAAAACAGAGTTACTGCTTATACCTTCGGTGATGATGATATGAACGAATACGCTTTCACTGATGATATACCGGTAAGTATTTATTCCGGATTCTCTATCAATCTTTCAAAGCTGAATCTGTAATTTACTTTTCGCCGCCTCTTCACCAACCGGCTGAATGATTACGTTTATCGTTACTGTTCACTCGTACCTCGCTCCAGTAACCGTTTATCAGACAATTCCGTATAAGTGGCAGAAAATGCCTCTCGACAAAAAATGCATATACTGATAATCTTATATTGATATTATGCGGAACGCTTGATCCACGCTTGTTAGGGAAAATTTCTCTAACAGGCGTTTTTTTATTGAAAAGTCTGTGCGCACATTCTTTTCCAAGCGAAAGGAGAATGAAAATGGTTACAATCAGATATACGAAACGGTCTGTGTGGGTCTTGGTATGGTCTGCAACGGTAATTTCGTTTGCCACCTGGTCTCGCACTTCCTCGCGTACGATATGTATCTGTTTCTCCTCACAGATGTCTTCCCATTTCAGGGCAACCAGTTCTCCTACCCTCAGTCCCATAAAGAAATTTATCTTTACAGCCATGAAAGCAACATCTTCGGTCTGTGCGTACATCTCGTACAGATAGGTATTGAGATTTTCCAGCTCCTCGGTGTTGTAGGTTTGTGTCCTTCCGGTCTTCTTCACTATCTGCCTGAATTTCGCACTGATGCGAATTTTTGGCATTGGATTTTCCTGCAGATACTTCATGCGGTAAGCAAACTCAAACATGCCATTCAGAATTGTTTTCAGATTCCCCCATTCCTTGTTGGAAAGATTGAACTCCCGTAC
>CAYLWP010000272.1:0-2196 GCA_964387365.1 uncultured Roseburia sp.
TGTTTGCTATACAATTTTCTTTTTTCTAACCACTACCTATTTGTTTCAAACTTACATCCTCGAGATTATATATCTCTAAATTCAGGTTCAGTGGGGAGTGTGCCGTATCAGCCGTTTACCATGCCACTCATTTCAGTACCGCTTATTTGGTACTTCCTAAATGGAGCGTTCGGTAGTAGAAAACGCTTTAATCAATTTGTGACATGGTAGTCAGCTGGTGCAGCACTTAACACCCATTGCCTCTAACCACAAGAAACAAAAGTGAAATATTTTTCACTTTTTATATTGACATCAAACAAAACAAGTGATATATTTATAACATGTTAGAAATAATTCACATGTGAAATGGCAATAATATAGTAACTGTTCAGAGCCAAGCAGATATACGTTGAAATATGCGATGAATGCTTGTATTCAAGAGTATATTTCGGTTGATATCTATTTGACGGATACGCCATATCGAGGAAATACGAGGTATTATCGAGATTGGCTCTGAATAGTTACCATAATTTATAAAATAATCACAAGCTGGTATGCTGTGACGGAAAGGTTGATTATTATGAAGAAAAAAGTAAATTTAAGAGAAATTGTTGGAACAAAAATAATTTATGCAGTTTTAGTAGCGTTTTATTATTGGATGTGGGCAAGAAGAGATTGGCATGATTTTTATTTAACTATTCAGGGTGTAATGAGCATTTTTACGGTTGTGTTCTTTCTCCTGCAAGCAAGACGTATCCATCAATATAAAAAAGAAAGCTTTGATGAATTGGCAGAACAGAACTTAAAAGCAACGGATTCTATTTGTTTGAAGATTTCTATGGTAGCATTGGTAGTAATTGCATTTATGGGTGCATTAACAATATTGGATGCAATTGCTATGGGGTATGCGATTGTAGGATGGCTTGTGGCAATTATGATTGTTCGTTATATTATTTGCTTTATCAAGGATGTAAAGGGGATATAATTATGGCATTGAAGACTAAAGTAAAAGAATACCGTGAAAAAGCAGGATATAAGCAAAGTGAGCTTGCAGAAATGGTTGGTGCGAGAAGAGAGACCATTGTTCATTTGGAGAACGGAAAATATAATCCTTCCTTAAAACTTGCAATGGATATTGCGAAGGTTTTCAGGGTGACGGTCGAAGAGCTGTTTGAATTTACAGAGGACTAGTGTTAAAAAGACCTGCCATAATCGGCAGGTCAGTTTGATACAAGGGAAAATCCTTTGCGTAAAATAGCAGTCCAGTTGCTTTTTTGAAACAGGAATCTGATTAATTTTCGCAATGGTAGTTGCCTTGGTATCGCCCGGAATGGCAATCATATCAAGATCTACTGAAAAGACACGCTTTTTCATATAAGTAAGCATTTCCAAGCTTCCCGACTCTTGTAACCGTACCTGTTTCCAATAATACATTCAACCCTGTAGAAGCAAAACCTTGCGGAATATGGGCACATTTTGCAAAATCCTTTGTAGTAAAGCGCTCCGGCAAAGTGTCAGGAAGAAGCTTTGCATAGTCAGCCATCGTATCAATACGAAGCTCATCATAGATATCAAGGGGGGTTCCGTCCATACGGGAAGAACCTCTTTTTTTATCTCGGCTCCAGCCATTCAGATATCTTGTTTCCTCAACATCTATGAGTGAAATAATAAAATGCAGTCTTGGATTGGCTAAGAACATCTTAATCCTGTATAATTCCGGTATAATCTGATAAAATGTCCCTGTTTTCGGAGACTTTCTCTTATTGGTAAGCTCTCCCGTTTCCATGTCCAGCCAGGAAATCCACTTCAAATGAGCAACAGGATAGATAATCGTTACATCATGCTCCTGCAAAAAAAACTCGAGCTTGCTTCTCATGGTATTGAAGTTTCTTGTCTGCACTTCAAAAATTTCCCCATCAATACAAATATCTGCAACATAGCTGCCGATTTTCACTTCATGGTAGGAGGGATTTGGTGCATAATAATATTTTAAAACGGAATGTATTGTTTTCTCCTGCAAGGTACCGATGCCATTTTGTCCCTGAATACTTCCTATCATACGATAACAGGCTTCAGAAAAGAGGGTATGGTCAATCGTACCTGAAACATGTTGTTCATGTTGCTTTTTATTCATACGGTTTACTTCCCTATTATTGGTTTCCTAAATTCAGGTTTAGTGGGTATTAAGTGCCGCATCAGCCGTCTACCATGCCGCGA
>CAYLWP010000273.1:0-2191 GCA_964387365.1 uncultured Roseburia sp.
TCATAGTACTGTGTACATGCTTCTGTTGTGATTGTGAAGCCCTGTGGAACAGGAAGTCCAAGGTTTGTCATTTCAGCGAGGTTTGCACCCTTTCCGCCAAGAAGCTCACGCATATTTGCGTTACCCTCTGAGAATAAATATACCCACTTATTCATTACTCGTGTCTCCTTTACATATTATTACTCATTTCTACTCTCATCCAACCACAGCATATAATCACACAAATCCCAATGCAGTCCTCCGGATTGCATCAAAATGTCTCCGGCACACTACATATAATATCTATGTATCGAATCGTTTCGATAACATGCTGCCTTGTGAATGGCATGCTTAAATGATAAACATAATGTCGCTAATTGTCAAGAATTTATCAAGGAAAAATTTTAAAAATATCTTTAATTTTGCTCTATTTTCTTTCTTTCATTTTCTTACATAACGATTATCAAATTATATCAATTAATGTAATCTCACATGTAAGCACTTTCCATTTATTTATTGTCATTTTATCACTTTTGTTGTATTTTTAATGCATGTAAGAAGTTACATAAAATTGTTTCTTCGTATAAAACTACGTACCATTGGAAACATATTTTTCATACTTATAGTAAATACAATTCGCTGTTTTTCCGGTCAAAATAATAGACGGAGTCTGAAAGCACTTCCTCTCTTTCAACCTGCGTTTCATTCACTTCTCGAACCATATTTTTTAATGCTTCGCTGTCCTCATTCCCCTGTGCCGGCAGTAGAATAACCTCATGCACAGATGACGGCAGAATATAAAAGTCATTTCTGATTGCCTGCGCAAAGTCCTTAAGCAGCTCCGGATATAACATACAGGATGCCCCCTGCACTCTTGCTCTGTTGCTTAACACATACATGGGAACAGAATCCGGCAGTTCCTGTAAACACGCCTCTCTGTCAAACGCCTCATCCTCTCCTTCATACTCCCTTAACATAATCTCGCATAAAATATCCCGCATATTTTTAATATCGTAACGCTGCAGCTTCGGTGTATTCACAAGAGCCTGCTTATAGAGATCCTCCTCTGTTTTATCCCATACCCTTGCATGTGCACGATGAATCAGTATTGTCGCATTACCGAATGCCTCTTCCGACACCAGACACTGAAATACGATTGCAAGGTCCAGAAATCTGATGTGCGGCACATCCTCAAGTAACGCCTCATTACGCTCCGCATGAATCAGTTTAAAGATAATTCTGTGCTTCACACTCTCATAGTCCATAAAGAAACGCATATCAACACTGCGGTTCACCTTATTTCTCTCATAGGTTGCAACCACCTCTTCTATAATGTTTTTCAGCGTTGTCCTGCCGCTCTCGTATGCCTGATAAAAATCATTCAGATAAATCGTCGGTGAAATATTGCTGTCATCCTGCATCATGGTAATTCCGCTTAAAACGACACCATTATTCTTCATAACCTCATTAATCCTTACAACATACTGTTCTCCTGTTCTCTTTGCTACTTCATCTCTTACTAATGCTTTAAAATTTGTGAATTCCATAATACGATTTGTCTCCTTTGAAAATTAGATTGGTTTAGATTTGTGTGCGAATTTCATTCGCCGCGTGCGCGAATAAGCACCTCGCGAATTAACATTCGCTCGGTCGCGTTGCGTGTCATAGCAACACACAAAATTTTTCATGCAAGCATGAAATTTTGTGTATTGCCATGACTTTGCTTATTCGCGCAAAAAAGACCACGAAAATCTCTTTTCATGGTCTTATCAGCTTATTATGATTCAAATAGATATGATGTAAGCCAAGTAGCTATATACCGGCTACACACGGCTCAAGTATTCACCTGTTCTTGTGTCAATCTTGATTACATCGCCCTGCTCAACGAATAAAGGAACGTAAACAGTTGCACCTGTTTCAACAACAGCCGGCTTGGTAGCACCTGTAGCTGTATCTCCCTTGAAGCCAGGCTCTGTATCTGTAATAGTTAACTCTACAAATAAAGGTGGCTCGATTGCGAATACATTACCGTTGTGAGAACATACCTTAACCATCTCGTTCTCCTTAACAAACTTTAAGGCATCGCCTACGCTGTCTGAATTAAGGCCGATCTGTTCATAGTTTTCTGTATCCATGAAGTAATATAAATCGCCATCCTCATATAAATACTGCATATCTTTTCTATCAATACGTGCCTGTGGGCATTTTTCTG
>CAYLWP010000274.1:0-2115 GCA_964387365.1 uncultured Roseburia sp.
CAGGGTTTTGATCCCTGCATTCGCTGGTTCGAATCCAGCTAGCCCAGTTAGATTTACAACGAGTGCAGAAAAATAATATATATATGGGATATTAGCTCAGGTGGTAGAGCACTTGACTTTTAATCAAGTTGTCCGGGGTTCGAGTCCCCGATGTCTCATTCGGAAAGTTGGAAGTGTTGATAGTTCAGCACTTCCATTTTTGTGTTACATCTTATAACCTATAGATGTTTTAACTTATGCTAATATAACTGAAAACAAAACAATGACAATTAAAATAACAAAAAATAAAAATAAATGCCCCAAAATGTATTTATAATATCAACTTTTGTGCTATAATAGATGGTGACGCGATATTTTGTTTGTATTGGGGGTGAATAGAATGGGAAAACGGACTTCAGAATATTTTGAGAAGATTTTTACAGCTGTTTCCTCAACGTCACAGGGAAGCTTTTTCTATTTATGTGACATGTGGACCGACCTGTCGCGATGGTCGAGAGAAGCGGTAGAATATTTTGGTATGCCGGGCGAGTATATGGAAAGCGCGTCTGCAATATGGGAAGAACATATTCATCCGGAGGACAGAAAGCGGTACAGAGAAGATATTGATGCAGTGTTTGCCGGAAGAAAGAAAAATCATGACATGGAATATCGTGCCAAGGACAGACAGGGTAATTATGTATGGTGTTCCTGTAACGGTGTGGTAATTGATGATGAAGACGGAAACCCGACTTATTTTGCAGGAACCATTACAAATAAGGGCGAGATTAGTAACATTGACCCGACAACGAACTTGTCTAATCTATATGAATTCCTGCATGAAATGCGCGCCCTTCGTGAGGAAAGAAAAAAGTATAGTGCACTCCTGCTTGGGTTCCAGCATTTCACGGATATTAACAGCATCTATGGCTATACCTTCGGAAACGAGATGATGAAGCTTTTTGCATCCGTTATGAGTGAGATGCTCGGTGAGAAGGGTAAGGTATTCCGCATGGACGGAACGCGCTTTTCAATCCTGACAACGCAGCTTGGAATAGAAGAGCTCAAGGTGTTTTACTATAAGCTGCAGGAGAAGGCGAAGAAAGAACTGGTCGTGCAGGGAAAGCATGTAGCGGTTGCGTTGTGCTGTGGTGCTGTCAGAGTGGAAGACTATACCATTGGTGAGGATGCGATTCGTGCATCGGTAAGATATGCGATGAATATTTCCAAGGATGAGCTCCACGGAGAAATTTGCGTAGTACATAATGATGAGATAGATAAAAATAAGAAGACATTAGAGCTGATTACTGCTTTGCGAAACAGTATCATAGACGGTTGCAGCGGATTTTCCGTACATTATCAGCCGGTAGTGTCACCACAGACGGAAAAGCTGATAGGAGCAGAGGCACTGCTTAGATGGAAACAGAAGGAACATGGAGCAGTGGCGCCGGGCATATTTATTCCGTGGCTTGAAAAAGAAACCACTTTCTTTGATCTGGGTAACTGGGTTTTACGTCAGGCATTGATAGATGGCAGAGATTTTTTAAAGGATCATCCGGATATGATAATAAATGTAAATCTGTCTTATGCGCAGCTGGAGCGTAAGGAATTCAGAAATACCATTATGGGTACTCTGGTGACGACAGGTTTTCCTCCGGATCACCTTTGTCTCGAGCTGACTGAGCGATGCAGACTGTTAGACTTGAATTTTCTGAGAGGCGAATTGGAGTTTTTACGAGCACAGGGCATTCGTATTGCCTTGGATGATTTCGGAACGGGCTTTTCTTCCTTGAATCTGCTTAGAGAATTGCCGGTTGATTGTATTAAGATAGACAGAAGCTTTGTATCTGAGATTGAAAGAAGTCAGACAGACCAGTCGATTGTCAAGGCTGTCATGACCTGCGCAGAAGAATTAAACGTTGAGGTGTGTGTTGAGGGTATTGAGAATGAAAGATTGAAGGATTATATGATGAATTATCCTTCGCAGGGATATCAGGGATATTTTTATTCGAGACCTGTTTCGAAGGAAGAATTTATGAATCTGGAACTCTATAAATAGATACAGGAAAAGTATGGAAAAAAGTGCAACAAAACAGTTGCACTTTTTTGTGCGTTATGCTATTATGTATCACGGTGACG
>CAYLWP010000275.1:0-2094 GCA_964387365.1 uncultured Roseburia sp.
AGTTACCTTCGGTGAACTTAATATTAACATCTTCAAATAAAGCTTTCTTACCTACGCGGTAGGTTACGTTATTCGCACTAATCATTGCTAAACCTCTGTTTTCTAATATAATAAGATTATCAACTACCTTTGCCCTGAACACAGAACAAACAAAGGTATTTTATCATAAGTATACGGGCTTTTTCAACTATTAGAAGCAGAACTGTTGCGAATATTTAAGCAGATATGGATTTTCCTTTTTTTCGACAGTGCATGATAGACAAAAGAAAGCGAAAAAGCTATAATGAATTAGCACTTTTCACAAAAGGAGGTATATCATTCATGGGGCAGATAAAAAAAGCATTTAAGGAAAGAATCGAGCAGAACAGTAAAAATTATCATCCTAAGGATTTATTTGATCTGGGGATGGCTAAAATATATTTCGGACAGATGCGGGAGACCTTCGGGGTGGAGACGCTGCTGACGACCAGACACGGAGAGACTCTGATAGAAGAGGGTGAGTTTGATGGCTTTGAGCCAGATGTTGTCAATAATCCGGGCATCAGGATTCGTGTAAAGGGACGTACCGTATGCCATATATATGTCAAATACGATAAGGCAGCAAAGGAACAAACGGAAGTTGTAAAAACGCTGCTGGATGCATATATTAAGACATTGGAGGGCTGTGGCGAGAAGTCCTATGCAGCCAGCGAACAGGCGATGTACATAGATGAGCTGGAGCAGGAGCTTGAAAAGGAAGCATATCAGGCAAAATATGATGAACAGAATGACCCGTTGACAGGTGTGCTTAATAAGAGCTCGTTTATAAAAAATATGGAGCAGTTAAAGGAGCGTGAGGTAGTTCCGACTGCTGTCATCTGTGTAAATATCAATGACTGGCTGTTTGTTCATGATAATTTCGGAGAAGAGGCAAGTGACCGCCTGATTGTTACCGTTGCGGAGATATTGAAGAGCTGCGCCGATGAACAGACTGTGATAGGAAGAATCGGCGGAGATGTGTTCCATGTGCTTATTCCGATGACAGAGGAAGAGGAAGCAAGGCAATATTGCAGGCGGGTACAGGAAGCATGTCATCAGTACGAAGATGCTGTGCTGGCTCCAAGCGTGGCAATTGGCTGTGTTATGAAAACAAATGTGGAAGAGTCCTTTAAGAATCTGTTTTCAGATGCAGAATATGCTATGTACGAGGATAAACTGGTGTTGAAAAAGGCGCAGGGATACCGTGAAAGACTGGAAAAAGGGTTAAATCTAAAATAATTATTAAGTCAACCAAACACGAAAAATACGAGAAAAACAGAGGAAATACATTAAAAACAAGAGAAAAACAGAGAAAACAAGAGCTAAATCCACTTGCAGAACGCTGACTAAGATTCTATTATATGTTTTGTTAGCACTCAAAGTAAAAGAGTGCTAATGAATAACGAAAGCAGAATATGCAATGATTGTCAAAACAGAGAATTGCATCAGAGTAGATATCATTATAAGGAGGCTATTATCATGAAGTTAGTACCATTAGGTGACAGAGTTGTATTAAAACAGTTAGTTGCAGAGGAAACAACAAAATCCGGCATCGTATTACCGGGACAGAATAAGGAAAAGCCACAGCAGGCTGAGGTTGTTGCAGTAGGACCGGGCGGAGTCGTTGATGGCAAGGAAGTGAAGATGGAAGTTAAGGTTGGCGATCAGGTAATCTATTCCAAGTATTCCGGAACAGAAGTAAAGGTTGAAGATACAGAATACATTATCGTTAGACAGAACGATATCTTAGCGGTGATTGAGTAAAGTTTAGGAGGATAATAACAATGGCAAAGGAAATTAAATATGGTGCAGAGGCACGTAAGGCTTTAGAGGCCGGTGTAAATAAGTTAGCAGATACAGTAAGCGTTACAATCGGACCAAAGGGAAGAAATGTAGTATTAGATAAGTCTTTTGGCGCACCACTTATCACAAACGATGGTGTTACCATTGCAAAGGAAATCGAGTTAGAGGATGCATTCGAGAATATGGGAGCACAGCTTGTTAAGGAAGTTGCAACCAAGACAAATGATGTTGCAGGTGACGGTACAACAACAGCAACGGTTCTTGCACAGGCAA
>CAYLWP010000276.1:0-2040 GCA_964387365.1 uncultured Roseburia sp.
CCTGAAGCTCAAGAAGCCAAGAATGATGGCTGCACTTGATCCAATCAAGCTTGTTATTGATAATTATCCGGAGGGAGAGGTAGAGTACCTCGAAGTTCCGAATAACCTTGAAAATGAATCTCTCGGAAGCAGACAGGTGCCGTTCTGCCGAGAATTGTACATTGACAGAGATGACTTTATGGAAGAACCGCCAAAGAAGTACTTCAGACTCTTCCCAGGCAATGAGGTTCGTCTGATGAGCGCATACTTTGTAACCTGTACAGGCTTTGAGAAGGATGAAAACGGCAATATTACCACCGTTCATTGTACTTACGATCCTGAAACCAAGCAGGGAAGCGGCTTTACCGGAAGAAAGGTAAAGGGAACCATTCACTGGGTACCGGCACCATTCGCGGTTAAGGCAGAGGTTCGTCTCTATGAGAATATCGTGGATGAAGAGAAGGGTGTTTACAACGAGGACGGTTCCTTGAACCTGAATCCGAATTCCCTTACAGTACTTAAGGAATGCTACTTAGAGCCGGCATTAAAGGATGCCAAGGCATATGAGAGCTTCCAGTTTGTAAGACAGGGCTTCTTCAATGTAGATTATAAGGATTCTAAGCCAGATGCGCCGGTATTTAACAGAATCGTATCCCTGAAGAGCTCCTTCGTATTACCGAAATAACATATCAGAGTAAAGAAGAATCGCGCAAGCGGTTCTTCTTTCGGGAAATAAGACGCTGCCGGAAAGCAGTGGTCTTTTTCGTCTGCATAGAAAGGGCAAACATATGAAATATAAATGCTTAGTCTTAGACCATGACGATACCGTAGTAGACAGTACGGCAAGCATTCACTATCCGGCATTTTTAGAGGCATTAAGGATTATGCGTCCGGGTGAAACGATATCACTTGAGGATTATTTCAGGGAGAATTTTGATCCGGGCTTTATTGAATTATGCAAGAGAAGATTTGCTATGACAGAAGAAGACCTTGAGGTTGAAGTAAATATCTGGAAGAATTATGTAGAGAATCATGTTCCGCACGCTTATCCGGGAATGAAGGAGATTATTGAGAGATTCCGAAAAGAGGGTGGAAAGATAGGCGTGGTATCTCATTCCTATGATTTTAACATCAGGCGTGACTATGAAGCGAACGGGCTTCCGATGCCGGATATGATTTTCGGATGGGAGTGTCCGCCGGAGCAGAGAAAGCCGTTTCCGTATGCCTTGGAGAAAATCGCAGGAACATATAATATAGAGCCTTCAGAGATGGTTATGGTAGACGATTTAAAGCCGGGTTATGATATGGCAAGAGCCTATGGTGTTCCCTTTGTAGGGGCAGGCTGGGCGAACGAGATACCGGAAATCCGAAGCTTTATGAGAAAAAACAGTGATTATTACTTCACTCAGATTAAAGAATTAGAAGCGTTTCTCTTCGGGAAATAACCCGGGAGAAACGCTTCTTTATTATAAACTATAATTCATCATCATCAAAGAACTCTTCAGTTTCATCCGCTTCCGGTGCTTCCTCGTAGGAAGAAGCTTCACCTGACTCAGCAGCTGCTTCATCAGGAGCAAGATCAGAAACGTCAGTATACTGAGCATCCTCTTCGGCAGAAGCAACAGAGGCAATCGTAGACTCCACATATTCCTTTGCCTTATCCAGCTTCTCAGCAACGTTAAACTGAACAATCTTTTCCTTGGTCTTATCTATGGTTTCAATGACCTTCTCACCAATGATTTCCTTGGCACCGTCCAAATCCAAAGAAACATAAGAGCGATTTTTATTATGAGCATTATCAGCGAAGTCGATATCATCATCGAAACCGTCATCATAATCTTCAAAATCATCTATGTCATCAAAACTACACTTGGGCGCTTCATTCTTCTTCTGAAGATAATAGTAGGTACCGGCTGCAGCTGCACCGGCGATTGCACTGAATAATACAAGCTTGCCGAATCTCTTGGCCATAAATGTACTCCTTTCAAAATAAACATTTTAGTTAATATGTTATATTTTAATACTATTTTACGAAAAAGAAAAGATATTATGTATAAATTT
>CAYLWP010000277.1:0-2037 GCA_964387365.1 uncultured Roseburia sp.
ATGGTATACTCTGTACATGCAATATCAAGGTCGATGGTTCCCGGAATACCTACTGTGTTGATACCGTTTCTTGCCAAAGCCTGTGCTCCGCGGTAAGAACCGTCGCCACCGATAACTACAAGACCGTCAATGCCGTGATTACGACAAATATCTGCCGCATGTGCCTGTACCTCAGGCTCCTTGAACTCGAGACAACGGGCTGTACCAAGGATAGTACCTCCTGTCTGAATAATATCAGAAACACTCTGTGGTTCTAAATCTATAATCTCTTCATTGAGAAGTCCTGCATAACCTCTCTTAATACCCTTTACGCTGACTCCGTTGGAGATTGCCTTTCTAACTACTGCACGGATTGCAGCATTCATACCCGGTGCGTCGCCACCACTTGTTAATACAGCGATTGTCTTTATCTCTTTGGCCATGTTAATACCTCCTATATGTACCGTTTACATATCAAAACAATTTATCTTATTTTAATTCATTTCTTCACAGATTACAATATGCAATTGATAAATTTTTATCATAGAAGTCATGCAATGAAAATGATGTTTAGTTCGTGCAAGTTTACTTGCTAAGAACTAAATATCGTTTTCAATATATGGCGCCAGCCAAAGCGAGGAACTACGAAGTAGTTTCGAGCTTGCATGACTTCCATGTTTGAAAGGTTAACAAACCACCTTCACATTCTCTTTCCCCAGCATTCCTCTGAGTACCTCAAGCACCTCTCCGTCGGCATGAATATTGCGATTCGCCGGCAGCTGCTTCATCTGTTTGGTATCCTCAAGATAGATAATGATACTATCCTGTCCCTCCGACTCAGCAATCGCCCCGAAAAGTTCCTGCTCGCATTCTGTGTAGGATGTAAGGTTCGCAAACTTCAGCCACACCTTGCGCGGAATCTCGTCAAACAAAGTAATCTTTTCACATATAAGCTTACCGTCTCGCTCTTCCTCTGCCGATACACGACCTTGAATAAACACCTTACTCTCCTCGTTCAGTTTATAAGAATACCTCTCATAATTATTCGGAAATACGATAACCTCTACGCTGCCGACAAGATCTTCCACGGTTAAAAATGCCATAATCTTGTCATTCTTTGTGTACTTAATCTTCTTATCCATAATCATACCGCCAATGGTGGCTGTACTTCCGTCATTCACGGCAATCGTTCCCGTTTCCTCGTTCAGGTAAAAGTCCGAGGTTTTGGCAGTAATGTATTTATTCCACAGCGACTGATATTCTTCCATCGGATGTCCGCTGACATAAAAACCAAGAACCTCTTTTTCAAAACTGAGTAACAGCTCTTTCGTATACTCACCTACATCCGGCATCTTAATCTCCAGTTCTTCCTTATCTTCCTCGGCAACGATATCAAATAAGGACATCTGCCCCTGCATGGTACTCTTTTTCCCGTGCTGTATCTGTTCAAGAATCTGTGAATAGACGCTCATAAGCTGTTTTCTGGTAGCACCAAAGCTGTCAAAGGCACCGGCCTTAATAAAGTGCTCGATGGCACGTTTATTGACATCATATTCTGCCGTCCGCTCCATAAAGTCCTTCAGGCTGACATAAGGGCCCTTTTTCTCCCTTTCCCCTACAATCGCATCAATAACGGGTCTGCCGATATTCTTAATCGCAGTCAGCGCATAACGAATCGCACTTCCCGATACGGAGAATCCGGCTTCTCCTTCATTGATATCCGGCGGAAGTATCTCGATTCCCATACTCTTACAGGTCACAATATATTCCGATACCTTTGTCGAGTTATCAATGACAGAGGTTAATAAAGCCGCCATAAACTCAACCGGATAATAATATTTCAAATAAGCTGTCTGATAGGCTACAACCGCATAGCATGCCGCATGTGACTTATTGAAGGCATACTTTGCAAAGTCCATCATCGTTCCGTATATCTGCTCTGCAATCGCCGGTTCAATTCCGTTTGCCTCGCACCCCGGAACGCCTTCTTCCGGATTTCCGTAAACAAAGTTCTTACGTTCCTGCTCCATGACATAAGCCTTTTTCTTACTCATGGCA
>CAYLWP010000278.1:0-2034 GCA_964387365.1 uncultured Roseburia sp.
TATCGATACGGACCATATTGTTCTCGTCATCAAATAAGGATGCTGCCAGCGCCTTTGCAAGCTCTGTCTTACCAACACCGGTAGGTCCGAGAAACAGGAACGAACCGATTGGTTTGCTTGGGTCCTTGATTCCCGCTTTGGAACGGATAATGGCTTCTGTTACCTTGGTAACACCCTCGTCCTGCCCCACAACACGCTTATGCAGCTCTTCATCCAGATGCAGGGTTTTATTTCTCTCGCTCTCATTGAGCTTTGCAACAGGAATTCCGGTCCATCTTGAGATAATCTTGGCAATTTCCTCCTCAGACACACTTTCATGCACCAGCGTCATTTCCTTATTGCGTACAGCTTCTTCCTCAATTTCCAGCTGCTGCTTCATTGCAGGAAGCTTGCCATAGCTCAGCTCTGCTGCCTTTTCCAGATTACCCTCGCGCTGTGCAATCTGAATCTGCGCATTGATCTCCTCGATTTCCTCACGAAGCTTGGAAAGTCTTTCCACTGAGGTCTTCTCATTATCCCACTGTGCCTTGCGATTGTTGAACTCCGCCTTTTCCTCCGCAAGCTCCTTCTGCAAGGCTTCCAGTCTCTCGCGGCTTAACCTGTCCTCTTCCTTTTTCAGAGCGGCTTCCTCAATCTCCATCTGCATGATACGTCTCTGCATCTCATCCAGCTCTGCCGGCATGGAATCAAGCTCTGTCTTTATCATGGCACACGCCTCATCCACAAGGTCGATTGCCTTATCCGGTAAAAAACGGTCAGATATATATCTGTTGGAAAGTGTAGCCGCGCTGACAAGTGCGTTATCCATAATCTTTACTCCGTGAAATACCTCGTAACGTTCCTTGAGGCCACGAAGAATACTAATCGTATCTTCTACGGTCGGCTCTGCAACCATGACAGGCTGGAAACGTCTTTCCAGAGCCGGGTCTTTTTCAATATATTGTCTGTACTCATCCAATGTTGTTGCACCGATACAATGCAGCTCTCCTCTTGCAAGCATTGGCTTAAGCATATTGCCGGCATCGAGTGCTCCGTCTGTCTTACCTGCACCGACGATTGTGTGAAGCTCGTCAATAAAGAGAATAATCTGTCCGTCACTATTCTTTACATCCTCTAAGACAGCCTTTAAACGCTCTTCGAACTCTCCTCGATACTTTGCACCTGCAACAAGCGCTCCCATATCCAGTGCAAATACCTTCTTATCCTTTAATCCCTGTGGTACGTCGCCTCTTACGATTCGCTGTGCCAGTCCTTCTACTACCGCTGTCTTACCAACACCCGGTTCGCCGATTAATACAGGATTATTCTTTGTTTTTCTTGAAAGAATACGAATAATGTTACGAATCTCATTGTCACGCCCGATAACCGGATCAAGCTTCTGGTTTCTTGCCTTCTCCACCAGATCCTGACCATACTTCTCCAGTGTGTTATAGGTTGCCTCCGGATTATCACTGGTTACTCTCTGATTACCGCGCACCTCGGACAGGCTCTTTAAAAAGCGTTCTTTGGTGATTCCGTACTCACGAAAGATTTCCTTGATCTCCTTATTCGGATTCTCTATCATGGAAAGGAAAATATGCTCCACTGATACATATTCATCCCCCATTCTCTTTGCCTGATCCTCTGCGGTAATCAATACCTTATTCAGATATTGTCCTACATAGGGCTGTCCGCCCTGCACCTTCACGCGTTTCTCAAGCGCCGTCTTTACACGGTTGACAAAGTGCTCACTATGAATCTCCATCTTCTCGATAAGCTTTAGTATCAGGCTGTCTTCAATCGTAAGCAGTGCATAGAGCAGATGCTCCTGCTCAAGCTCCTGATTTCCATATTCCAGTGCCAGCTTTTCACATTGATTCACAGCCTCTATTGATTTTTGTGTAAACTTCTGAATGTTCATACTCTCTCCTCCTTACCCACACTATATCACAGTCTGTAATTATTTCAAGCCTAAGTTTTATCTGTTCTATAATCACTATAACACAGAAGTTTTATTTGTCAATTTAGTTTATGAAAATATTAGAAATATTATAT
>CAYLWP010000279.1:0-2023 GCA_964387365.1 uncultured Roseburia sp.
GTCAAACACCTGTGGCTACTTTCAGCCGGATTGTTTCACAGTTTTTACTCTTTTTTGCTATTCTGTTTTACGGTTTGTGTTACATCATTTGTCACCTATAATAATCTCGGACAGTTCTTTCATCTGCTCTTTCCTTTTCTTACAGACGTATTCTCTGTCCTTCCATGTCGGATAGCTTCCTTTTCTTCCTGATTCGGTACTACCGCTTTATTCCATGCATTATTCTTTTCCAGTGACTGCTTAATATCCCTTAATGCTTCAAGAGCATTTCCATATGGTATTCTGTCACATTCCCTTAAAACATACTGTCTCTGCATGGTTTCATAGGCACTGATAACATGCTGATTGTTTCCGGCACTTTCAAAGAACATAAATTCCGAAGGTGTTACTCCCGGTATCCCATCGTGTCTGTCGAGTTCCTCTGTCATTCTTATATCGAGCAGATGTTTCAGCTGTTCTTCATCCGTCATCAGTTCCTGAATCTTAGGCAGCTTACTCATAACCGCAAGGTCATATATATGCTTAGCCGCCTCAAATGCCCGGCTTTTTTCTGCCGCTTTCCTTACATATGCCTCAGCAGCAAACAACTTATCAACAAATATTCTTTCCATTGTAATTGTCTGCACACTAAATGGTCTGACATCATACATGTCTTCCAGAATTTCCCGTTGCTCCCTTGTGGCTAACTCGTATACCATTGCTGCAACAACCATACGAGTAACCGGTTCGCTGATTGTAAATGAAGTGGCTTCGATTTTTAATTTTCCAAATCTCTGCAATACATCGTCCTTATCATAATCCATTACAGGTTTATAGGAATATACCGATACCACCTCCGAGCGATTCGTAAATCCTTCTCCGCTTTCCCTTTCCAAAGAAGTATATTTCTTTGTTGCTTTTTCCAACCGTTTATCATTCTGTGTTCTGCTACAGTCTCTTGCATCCACAGACAAATCAATATCCTCCGAAAAACGGTTGGTTGTATGCAATGCTTTATACAATGCCGTACCGCCTTTAAAATATGCCGGCAAGCCTTCATCCTGCATTTTTGCCAGTTCCTCCAGCATCAGTACAACATAATAATCCTTTTCCAGCACATCCAGACGATATCCGGTTCTTTCATGGATATCATTTATCAACACCTGAAAAGCATTCACATCTTCGTGTAATTTCATAGTCCACCTCCTGCTACATGTGCCAGCTGTATAATTGTGTTCCGGTTATAATAATTATTTGCAAGTGCAAGCAGTTTCTGATACTCAAGCTCTAATCTCTCAATATACCCACCAATGACTGCATATGGATTCGGGACATCCACCGGGGCATCTGCAAGAATATCCAATACATCAAGCACCATTAGATACTGCTTATTTTCTGCATTTATCTCCACCTTGGGCGGACGCACCACAATACCTAATTTTGCATCAAGTCTTGCGCAATCGCTGGCTCTGTTGGATGCAACAACCCTTTCTCTTGGCATCTGTGAAGTAAGCCCCATTCTATGAAGCACGATTAATCCTGTTTCATATCCCATGTCATTTATAAGGTACTTATCAGTAATCAACTGTTCCTTATCAATTCCGGTCTCTCCAAAAGGAGTTGCAGCAACACGGTAATATATGCCTTTCTGATAAAAGCGAAGCTCCGGAATCAATCCTTTGTCCATAATACGCTTACATGCCACGGATACTGCACCTGCTGCTTTTTTATGCGGTATTTTGTATGCTTCCACCATATACTCACTTATTCTGCTTATATAAATCGGTTTTCCAATCTCTTGCTCTACTATTACCTCGCATACAAAATCAACGTATGGCTTTTCCATACAAACACCTCTCTTTCAACGATATATTCATTTCGTATTTTTACATTTATTCTCGTTTATATTATATCATGTATTGATATGAAGTCAACGGAAATAGAGCACAAAAGGCGAATATATTATTATCCTTTCCTTTACAGTCGTGTTTTATTCTTAAATACCTTTTTGATGATATTAAAATTAACACAATGTATTATATTT
>CAYLWP010000280.1:0-2005 GCA_964387365.1 uncultured Roseburia sp.
CCAGACAGAGGCTATGACACTTGGTACAAGAATCGTAGTTATGAAGGATGGTGTTATCCAGCAGGTTGATACACCACAGAACTTATATGAGAAGCCACAGAACTTATTCGTAGCAGGATTCATGGGATCTCCACAGATGAACTTCCTTGATGCTGTTGTAGAAGTAAACGGTGATACAGCAAGCTTAAAGGTTGCTGATCTTTCCATCGCTCTTCCACCAGCTAAGTCTAAGAAGTTAATCGAAGGCGGCTATGCAGGAAAGACTGTAACATTCGGTATCAGACCTGAAGATATCTATGATTCTCAGATGATGGTAGAAGCTAAGGCAGGAAGCACATTTGAAACAACTATCCGTGTATACGAGTTACTCGGTGCAGAAGTATTCTTATATGCTGATTTAGCTGAGTTCCCTATCACAGCAAGAGTTGATCCTAGAACAACAGCCAGACCTGGCGATAAGGTTAAGTTTGCTCTTGATGTTGAGAAGATTCATGTATTCGATAAGGAAACAGAGAAGATTATCACAAACTAGTTATTACATAACGACAATGAACCCGGGCGATATTCGCCCGGGTTTTTTAGTGTGCGCCTAGCGGCGCATGTTTCTAATGGGATAGGTATACCGGAAAAACCAAGTTTTTATAGAAATTTGATTGAAACTGTGTTCAAATTCATTTAAGATATAATCAAGAGCAAGGTAATAGGGGATGATAGGAAGGAAAATTCCTCTGCTCCTGCAAAGGCAGTCGCATTTTCTTTCAGATAGGAGGAACAGAATGATTTCACAGCAGGTAATTCAGACAAGTATTGATGAATTAAAAGCGATAACCAAGGTTGATTTGTGTGTTATGGATACTGACGGATTAACCGTAGCAACAACTTTTGAGAATTATGAGATATCTGTGGAGCTGGTATTGAACTTTATTCAGTCGCCGGCAGACAGTCAGATTGTAAACGGATATCATATGCTTAAGATTATGGAGGAATGCGAGGTTGTATACGTTCTTATCGTGCAGGGGAATGCGACAGATGCATATATGATTGGAAAGATTGCGGTATCGCAGATTCAGCATCTGGTGGTTGCCTACAAAGAGCATTATGACAAGAATAATTTCTTCCAGAATCTGCTTCTTGACAATTTGCTTCTGGTAGATATTTATAATCGGGCAAAAAAGCTGAAAATTGAACCGGAGACCCCAAGAGTTGTATTCCTGATTGAAGCACAAAATGATAAGGACAACATTGCGATGGAGCTGTTGCGTAATCTTTTTGAGGATCAGGGTGAGTGTTATCTCACTGCGGTAGAGCAGAAGAATATCATTATGATTAAGAGTGTTAGTAGTAAGGATGCTTACAAAGAGGTTGAGCAGACTGCGCAGGTGATTATAGATATGCTCAATTCGGAGGCGATGCTGGTTGCTAAGATTGCATACGGAACGATTGTCGGTGAGTTAAAAGAGGTTTCCAAGTCCTACAAGGAAGCAAAGATGGCACTGGACGTAGGAGAGATTTTCTATGCGGAGAAGTCTATCATTGCCTACAATACTTTGGGAATCGGAAGACTGATTTACCATCTGCCTATTAATCTCTGCCGCATGTTTATTAAGGAGATTTTTGGTGAGAACATTCCGGATGAACTGGATGATGAGGTGTTAACAACGGTGCAGAAGTTCTTTGATAACAACCTGAATGTATCTGAAACCTCCCGACAGCTGTTTGTACATCGTAATACTCTTGTCTACCGTATTGAGAAGCTGCATCAGGCAACGGGACTTGATATCCGTACCTTTGATGATGCCTTGACCTTTAAGATTGCACTTATGGTTGTAAACTATATGAAATATATTGATTCCATGGAATAAAAAATTCCATGGAATTTTCTGTTTCCGGAATAAAACGTTGCTGCTTAGACATACAATGTATCAGCAACCGAAAGTATGGGACTGAGCGTAAATTCAGGTTCAGTGGGGAATGTGCCACACCAGCCGTCTACCATGCCACTCAT
>CAYLWP010000281.1:0-1982 GCA_964387365.1 uncultured Roseburia sp.
GATATTCTTTAAAAAGCTTCGGAAGCTCTTCTCTTGCCTGCTCCATGGCAAGATGTAGCTGATAACGATTATTAATCAAATCCGGTTCATTCATATAAGAGCCGACCGTAATCGGATGTTCCAAATCAAGAAACGGATATTCCTCCGTCTTTTTCCCGAGAAACTCACGAACTACCTTATCCTCTTCAAACCGCATGCATCTGCGTTTCTGGTGACTGGTAAAAAAGCCGTCATATGCCACAATTACCGGAAGTCTTACGCATTCTGCCAGCTTCAGTGCCAGAATGTTAAAATCATAGACCTCCTGCACCGAATGTGCAAAAAGAATCGGCCAGCCCGCATTCAGAATATACATAAGGTCACTATGATCTCCTTTAATGGATAACGGACCGGAAACCGTTCGGCATACTACATTCATTACCATCGGATATCTCGTTCCCGACTGTACCGGGAGCTGCTCTATGGCATAAAGCAATCCGTTTGCACTTGTTGCGTTAAATACTCTTCCTCCGCCGACAGAAGCACCATAGCAGATGCCAGCTGCGCTATGCTCTCCCTCTGCCGGAATCATAATCAGATTTGTCTCGCCCTTGGCACGCATCACATCGAGATTCTCTGCAATCTGCGTTGAGGGCGTAATCGGATAATATCCCATTACATCATATCCCATCTGCTTTACGGCGATTGCTGCCATTTCATTACCGGATGCATATTCCATTATCTGTTTTTCCACTAAACCTCGCCTCCTTCCATTCGTTTCTCGGTCAGATAGGACTCAGACGTAATATATCCGTCGGCACCGCTCTTTTCATAATAGTCAGGCATACGCAACAGATCCTGATTCTGCAAAAAGTGCTCCTTCCTGTCATGCTCTGCCTCTACACCTTTGACCAGTGCGCCTGTCGGGCATACGTCAACGCATCTTAAGCAGCCCTTGCAATGATAATAGTCCAGACCGTTATTTACCATCATTTCCTTATCCTTGTAGATTCCTTTTCCGAATTGGAATACCATATCAGGACATGTTGAATCACAAAGCCCACAATTAATGCACTTCTCCGGTATAAAAATCGGAATATATCCTTGTCTGGAAGCCGATAAATCTGCAACGACACTGCTGCCCAAATGCGGATTGATTCCGCCGATTGGTGCTGTTTCGTAGCCCCATTGTGATTCCTTCTCGTCCCTTTGATTATCGTTCTCATTCTTGAGGTTCGCCTCAAGCTGCAATCTCTGAAGCTCCTGATATCCTCTCTCAATTCCTTTCAGGTTCGCTGCAAGACTGTCAGGATACTTCTTACCTAGTGTGTCTTCACAAATCCGCTGTACTGCTTCTAATGAACCAAAATCCATAGCCGCTACTGCTGCACCTAACATTACAACATTAATCCTTGCATGCGTTTCCATTGCAATCCTTTGTGCAGGCACAGTAAAGATTCCTGCTGCCTGTACACATTCTTTTTCCTTAACAAAATAGTTGTCCACAATTTCCTGTGGTGTTTTTTGCGTGTTGAGGACAACTACCGTATCATTAGAACAACCCTCCAATACTGATTCATTCTGCAATAGTGCTTCATGAAAAACGCAAAGCAGATGCGGTTCTATCACCGGTGAATGTACTCTGATTTCTTTCTCTGCGTTGCAATATCGTATAAATCCCTTTACAGGTGTACCTGTTTTCTCAGAACCATAGCTTGAAAAGCTTGCGCTATTCAGCCCAAGATACTTAATTCCCAGCTCGCCCAGCATCTTTCCGCACAGATTCGCGCCTAATCCGCCAATACTCTCCAAGCGAATTTCATAATAGCCACTCCTGTTTGTTTTAGGCAATGTTACTGCATTCATTTTACTTTCAGCCACCTCTCTTCCTTTTTGCTCTATAAACAAAGTATAAGTTTTTTTTCATTTCTTATTCATGCTACTATCGGCTAGGGTAAAGTTTTTGTAGGAAAATAAAAAGATAGAAAGCACCTGATTCCTAT
>CAYLWP010000282.1:0-1958 GCA_964387365.1 uncultured Roseburia sp.
TAGGAATCAGGTGCTTTCTATCTTTTTATTTTCCTACAAAAACTTTACCCTAGCAAAAGATTTTCTTCCATAAAACAAAATGCGGTATTTTCTCACAAAAAACAATGTATCACTTTTCCATCTTCAATAGCCCTGAAATAATTCTCTATGAATTCTCTATGAATCCGCAAATTATTCTTTCTTATTATCCTTTATAATGTTATAATGTAGAACACGTGCAATATAAGGTAGCTTTTCTACTATATGCTTATACCAAGTGAACGCTTCGCAAAATTTTTACTGACAGATAGTACACTGATATAGTAAAAGTATATAGCGTATCAATTACTTTATATATAGAAGAAACAGCGTCAAAAAGTGCGAATGGTTACGCAAAATATAAGGAGCAAGTTATAATATGTGGATAGCAAATCAATGGAAAGATTACGAAGTGATAGATACTTCCTCCGGCGAAAAGTTGGAACGCTGGGGCGATTATATTCTGGTCAGACCGGATCCTCAGGTTATCTGGAATACACCAAAAAACCAAAAAGGCTGGAAAAAGAAAAACGGTCATTATCACAGAAGCGCTAAGGGCGGCGGTGAATGGGAATTTTTTAACCTCCCCGAAGAGTGGAGTATTCAGTATAAGGAGCTGACATTTAATCTGAAGCCATTCAGTTTTAAGCATACAGGTCTTTTTCCCGAACAAGCGGTCAACTGGGACTGGTTTTCCGAATTAATCCGTAATGCCGGCAGACCAATTAAAGTATTAAACCTTTTTGCATACACCGGCGGGGCAACTTTAAGTGCCGCAAAGGCAGGTGCACAGGTTACTCACGTGGATGCTTCCAAGGGAATGGTTGCATGGGCAAAGGAAAATGCTGCGTCCTCAGGATTAAAGGACGCACCGATACGCTGGCTTGTCGATGATTGCGTAAAGTTCGTAGAACGTGAAATCAGACGTGGTAATCATTATGATGCCATTATTATGGACCCTCCATCCTACGGACGCGGACCTAAGGGTGAAATCTGGAAAATCGAAGAATCCATCTTCCCGTTTATCGAGCTTACAACACAGATTCTTTCCGATAATCCGTTATTCTTCCTTGTAAACTCTTATACAACCGGATTGCAGCCCGCAGTTCTGACCTATATGATTGAAACTGCTATCTGTTCCAAATTCGGCGGCAAGGTAGAGGCCTCCGAAATCGGTTTACCTGTTTCCTCAAACGGTCTGGTTCTCCCCTGCGGTGCCAGTGGTCGTTGGACAAATAGATAACAGTAGTACAAAAAGCACTTAAGTTTCACAACCCAAGTGCTTTTTATCTACTTATCTTAGCTTGTTTATTCTACATTCTTTAATCGTAGCATAAATAAACAAAGCAGACATCAATATCCAATAAAATCAATTACCTTCTTCATTTCTATTGAAGTCTTACATGATGTTTAAGTTGGAAATTCTCATCATTTGAGCAAAGATATAAAATACCTTCTACCAAACCAATTATAGCTGGTATTCCCGTCCAAACGAACAGAAGATATATTACCCCCATGCCTACTTTTCCAAGGTAAAATTTATGAATTCCCAAACCGCCTAACAATATCGCAAGAATTCCGGCTACCACCTTGCTTTTAATCGGCCATGCCGGGTTAATCGCGGTCACATACTGCGGCTGTGCCTGCTGTATAACCACTGTTGGCTGCGGTTGCTGCACATAGCCCATTTGCGGTTGCTGATTCATCTGCTGGTTCAACTGCTGTGTTGCCACTTTCTCCCCACAAAACTTACATTCTGTCACTCCCGGATCCAGTGGTGCTCCACACTGAGGACATACATTTGCACTCATACTACTCTCCTCCTAAAAAAATTCATAATCTCTCGGAATCTTTAGGCCAGTAAATATAAGGCTTGCAGATTCCCTTTTTATTAAAATCCCCCACTTTTTTGTTAAAAAACACTTGACAAATCCATCGAA
>CAYLWP010000283.1:0-1913 GCA_964387365.1 uncultured Roseburia sp.
ATTATATATCAAAATCCTTGAGAATAGGGTGTCAACTTTTATGATACAACATCATAATTCACCGGACGCATTGATTAACATAACCATTTTTGATATAATAAAATCCCTCTCGTATGAGAGACAACTAAATATTTTACCTTCGGTATCCTGCTGGCAAAATCCAGCAGAACCAGACCGACTTGGCAAGATATGAAAATATTACTACCAGGAGGAAGCAAGAATGATTACGATGGAACATGTATGCAAATCGTACAAGATTGCAAAAAGAAACGCAGGCTTTGGTGAGGCCTGCAAGGCACTTTTTCACCGGGAGTATGAAGTGATTCATGCGCTTAATGACGTAAGCTTTACCATTGACGATGGCGAAATGGTAGGCTACATCGGCCCCAATGGAGCAGGGAAAAGCTCCACTATAAAAATTCTAAGTGGAATACTAACACCTGATAGCGGAACAGTTCTTGCAGATGGAAGAATTCCATATAAGAACAGAATCGAACATGTGAGAGAAATCGGTGTTGTGTTCGGTCAGCGTTCACAATTATGGTGGGATGTTCCAGTCATAGATTCTTTTGAACTTTTAAAAGACATCTATTCTATTTCTGAATCCCAATATAAACATAATCTTGAAGAATTGACAGATTTGTTAAATCTTCAGGAATTACTGCGTTCTCCGGCAAGGCAGCTGTCATTAGGACAAAGAATGAGATGTGAGATTGCAGCATCCTTATTGCACAGTCCGCGCATTCTTTTTCTGGACGAGCCGACAATCGGTTTGGATGCAGTCTCCAAGCTGGCAGTCCGCGATTTTATATTAAAACAGAATAAAACACACGGCACTACCGTGATATTAACCACCCATGATATGCAGGATATAGAAGCATTAACCAGCCGTATTATCTTAATAGGCAAGGGACAAATCCTTATGGATGGTACGTTAGAGGACATCAAAAAGGGCAGCGACAGCATTGATGAAACGGTAGCTGAGTTGTATCGTTCTTACAACATATAGGTGGAGCATGAATATGAAGAAATATTTATCCTTTTTCCGTTTACGTTTTTCGATGGGACTGCAATATAGGACGGCAGCATTAGCCGGCATCGTAACACAGTTTGTATGGGGGTTCATGGAAATCATGATATACAGTGCCTTTTATCGTGCTGATGCTTCGTCATTTCCTATGAGTTTTTCCGCAACAGCATCCTACATATGGTTACAGCAGGCATTTCTTGCATTTTTCGCAGCCTGGATGATGGAAAACGAGATTTTTGACTCTATTATCAATGGAAATATTGCTTACGAACTATGCAGGCCAATTAGTATCTATAATATGTGGTTCTCCAGAAGTATAGCAAACAGACTGTCCAGAGCTATTTTAAGATGTTTTCCGATATTAATTGTAGCTGTTTTTTTACCATATCCGTATGGAATTGCCGCACCTGCAAGTGTTTTACATTTTATTTTATTCATCGTGACAATGATATTAGGTCTTGCAGTAACCGTATCATTTTGTATGCTTGTTTATGTATTAACTTTTTTCACCATATCACCGCAAGGACTTCGTATGCTGTTTACATCTACTGTTGAGTTCTTTGCCGGAGCCGTGATTCCGTTACCCTTTTTTCCTGAAAAGCTTCAAAAGGTTATGGAGCTATTGCCATTTGCTTCCATGCAGAATGTTGCACTCCGAATTTATAGTGCAGATATGAACAACGAACAGATGCAAAAAGCGATTATTCTTCAGATTTTCTGGTTGATTGTAATTACAATGGCCGGAAAGCTGTTGTGCCGGGTAGCAGAAAAACGAATTTCTGTACAAGGAGGGTGATATATGATGCGAAAAATAAGTAAGTCTATTCATTTATATTTGCATTATGTATCTATTAATATCCGATCCATGATGCAATACAAAACC
>CAYLWP010000284.1:0-1874 GCA_964387365.1 uncultured Roseburia sp.
CGTTTATACAAATAAAGCCGGCACCTCATCAATAAAGTGTCAGCCCCGATGTTCTAAAATTTATTTTCTTCTTCCTGTGCTTTTTTGTCAAGGCTATATTTTCATGCTTAATCGAGTAGTTTTACTCCTGCCTGATTGTACTAACGCAACAAGAGCCTGCTCTACTACGAACAGGCTCTCTCCCCATAATAAAATGATTAATGAAAAGCTTCGACTTCTTTCGGTAACACTATGTATCGGCTATCGACCTTCTTATTCAAGATACTCTGAATAATATCCCGCCTTGTAATCATTCCTATATAACACTTTCTGTCATCTACAACAGGGATAAAGTTCTGCATCATAGCCCTGTTTATTATTGTCTCTTCAGCCTCTGCATCTGTTGCCGCCAGATTCCAGCCCTGCTTGATAATATCTTTAATCTTCTTAGAATCCAGTACCTCGTCACCATACTCGAGCAATTGCCATAAGAAATCGCCCTCCTTCACGGTGCCGACATACTTTCCCTCGCGGTCTATGACCGGAACTGCTGTGTACCCGCACTTCTTCATAATTTCAAGCCCATCCCGCAGGGTATCCTCTGCCTCCAGATAAGTGGTACTATACTTCGGTTTCATCATCCCAATTACGTTCATTTCTGCCTCCTAATACTGCAATTGTTTCCAATTCCCTTATACGTTACAATCGGTTACTTTTTCGCTCTCTTTTGTGCATTTTTTATAAAGTAATGCATTTTTTCTCTTTTTCTTTGTTGATTTATATTACCATTATAATCCTTAATTGTGACTAAACCATGTACATATTATAAAAAATCTGGGTTAATTATAAAGATTTGCTAATGAAATCCTGAACAGTTACCACATCTTTCTCTATAATCAAATAAGCTGACTCCTTCTCGATTATGTAAATGTACAGCAAAAAGATGATGCCATATTGACATCATCTTTTGCGTTTTTCTTTATCATTCGTAATGATTCAGTACCTTCATAATTACGATGCATAAATCCATTTTAAATGGCTTCGCAATGGGACTTTTACACTTCTGAATCATGTTCTTACGTTCTAAGCAGCAAGTGCTTCGACCTGCTCTGAATGTTACTATAATTCACAATTATTTACTGTTCTTGGGAATGGGATAACATCACGGATATTGCCCATACCGGTTAAGTACATAACGCAACGCTCAAATCCAAGACCAAAGCCTGCATGTCTTGCGCTACCGTATCTTCTCAAATCGAGATAGAAATCGTAATCCTCCGGATTCAGATTGCACTCTGCCATTCTCTTTTCCAAGACATCCAGCTTATCCTCTCTCTGGCTTCCACCGATAATCTCACCGATTCCAGGAACGAGACAATCCATAGCTGCAACGGTTTTGCCGTCCTCGTTAAGCTTCATGTAGAATGCCTTAATCTCCTTTGGATAATCTGTTACGAATACCGGACGTCCAAAGAGCCTCTCTGTCAGGTATCTCTCATGCTCAGTCTGCAAATCACAGCCCCATGACACCTTATATTCAAACTCATCATTATGCTTCTCAAGCTCTGCGATTGCATCTGTATAAGTAATGTGACCGAACTCTGAGTTAGCCACGTGCTGCAATCTTTCAATTAATCCCTTGTCTACGAACTGGTTGAAGAATGCCATTTCCTCAGGTGCATTCTCTAACACATAGTTGATGACATACTTTAACATGCTCTCTGCAAGCATCATATCATCCTTAAGGTCTGCAAATGCGATTTCCGGCTCAATCATCCAGAACTCAGCAGCATGTCTTGTCGTATTGGAATTCTCAGCTCTGAAGGTTGGACCGAAGGTATAGATATTCTTAAATGCCATTGCATAAGTCTCACCGTTAAGCTGTCCGCTAACCG
>CAYLWP010000285.1:0-1873 GCA_964387365.1 uncultured Roseburia sp.
GGATGACTGCCGATAATGGCATCAGCACCTGCGTCAATCATGGCATAGGCAAGGTCGCGCTGATACTGCTCCACCTTATTGGAGCCTTCCGTACCCCAGTGAATGTTGGCAATGACAATGTCAGCAACCTTCGCAGTCTGGCGTATGACCTCCAGATAAAGGGAAGGGTCATAGCAACGCAGAATGCCCGGAGTTGAGGCTGTTGCCTGAGGCGTCAGCCTGTATTTTTCTGCCTGACTTGCTGCCACATAGCCGATAATCAGGTCGCCATACTGAAAATAGTAAGGCAGGATGGCATCGTTCAGGTTTCTTCCTGCACCAACATAAGGAATTCCTGCGTTTTCCAATGTTTCAAAAGTGTCGTAGAGAGCGTCGGGGCCATAGTCGTAGCAATGGTTATTGGCGAGCAGAACGATATCCGTGCCAAGTTCCTTCATAATATTTACTCTGGAAGGATGTGCACGGAAGGTCCAGGCCTTTGACGGAATCTTTGTTCCGCGCGTGCTGTAAGTAAATTCGTTATTAGGCATAAAAATGTCTGCCTGCTGCATATAGGCAATCAGCTCAGGGGAAATACAGTCATAGATACCATTTTTCTGCCGGTTCAAGGTCAGGGTTGTGCACCACTCTTCGTCCAGATTCATATCACCGGCAAATCTTAGGGTAAGCGTTTCATTTATATCTTTGGAGACAGGAAGCATAGTTACTCTGTTATCAGCGGCAGACACTGTCAAACTGCCTCCCAACGTAGTCAGTATAAGCAAAAAACATGCTGCAAGCTGTTTGCATTTAATTTTCTTTTTCATAAATATCCTCATTTCCTTACAATGTACTCTCCTATATTCTACCAAACTATCTGACAAGTGCGCAACAGAACACAGAAAATAACAAAATTTTGTAAAAATTTTACCTGTATTTTACATAATACACTTCACACATTGGTGAAATTGTGATACAATTTAGATTGTTCGCGTGAAGAAGTGTGTGCGACAGTGATTGTGTGATGAGAGGGAACTGTTCGAAAAAGGGTATAGAACAGTCTGGTAAGTGTTACAAGGGGTTTTTGGTAATGAACAAGGAAGTTGAACTGGTAAAGGGGATGGAACAAGATGCGTTCCGTAATACCTATGAAGCAGCCTGTCAATTGGTTGTAGAAAGATTAGAAAAGATGAATGCGCAGGTTACGGCAGAAAAGGAAAGACTCGTGATTAAGAATATTGAGTTCCGCGTCAAGACACCTGTCAGTTGCCTGAATAAAATGAAGAAAAAAGGATATAATCTGAAGCTGGAGACAGCAAAATCGAAGCTGAATGATATTGCCGGAGTAAGGGCAGTGTGTTATTTCCTGGACGACGTTTATCAGCTGGCGGACAGTCTTCTCAGAGAGCAGGATTTTGAGTTTGTTAAGCTCAAGGATTATGTGAAGAAGCCTAAGTCAAGCGGTTACCAGAGTGTACATGTTATTGTTAAGGTGCCGGTAGGGGATGAGCTTGTAAAGGTGGAAATCCAGCTTCGGACAAGAGCAATGCATTTCTGGGCGGATATGGAGCACCATCTTATCTATAAGACGAAAGAGGTTGGAATGGAAGTTTTTGAGAAGGAATTCCGAAAGTGTGCCAAGTCAATCCAAAAAATAGATAAGCAGATGTTAAAAATCCGTAATAAGCTGGAAGCAGCCGGAATGAAGATGTATTCCGCATAAGTCTCTCAGGTTATAAATTTATAGAGAAAAAACAAGGGATAGTCGCAACGACTATCCCTTTTGTACATGGTGCGCCTGGCGGCGCACGTTTCTAATGGGTGAAAGTCCCTAATCCACCCTAGTAGTGGGAAGGATATAGCCGAACACCAAGGGTGTCCTATTCATAACAAA
>CAYLWP010000286.1:0-1778 GCA_964387365.1 uncultured Roseburia sp.
AATATACTAAGGAGAAGGCTTTATGTATGTGACTTGGGCTGATTTAATTCAGTTTAGTCTCTTAATAGTCGCAATTATTGCACTGTTTAAACATAAAAAATAACCGTCCTGACTTTGGCGAGTAGACGGTTATTTTTAACTGTTTCTATTAACCGGGCAACCGTTTATCGGTACTGCCTCTAAAAACAGTATATATGAAAAAACGTACATTTTCAATAATTTGTAACGAATTTTCGTAATTCAATGTAAACAAGTGTTACTGTACATAGGTAATATTGTATTATAAATCATACGCAGGAAGGATTATGTCATGTTAGATTTAGAATTTGAAAAAGCATTAGAGCAGATAGATTTGACTAAAGAAGCTCCCTTAAACGAGCCTGAAAGACAGTATTATTTCATCAAAAAAATGCGTGATATTTTAGCAGTTCAGGAGCAGAAACAGGGAAGAAAGCTGACCGCCAGTGCGCAGACCTTCGGTTGTCAGATGAATGCCAAGGACAGCGAGAAGCTGATAGGAATTCTTCGAAAAATCGGTTATGAGATTATTGAGGATGAGTCCGCTGACCTCGTATTTTTCAATACCTGTACCGTTCGTGATAATGCCAATCAGCGAGTATACGGAAGACTCGGCTTCTTAAACAGCATGAAGAAAAAGAATCCGGATAAGAAAATTGCATTATGCGGCTGTATGATGCAGGAGCCGACTGTTATTGAAAAGATTAAGAAAAGCTATTCCTTTGTTGATTTGATTTTCGGTACACATAATATATACAAGTTTGCTGAGCTGTTAACAACCATGTACACCAGTGAGAGAATGGTTATCGATATCTGGAAGGATACCGACAAAATTGTTGAGGATTTGCCAAGCGAGAGAAAGTTTTCCTTTAAGTGCGGTGTTAACATTATGTATGGCTGTAACAATTTCTGCAGCTATTGTATCGTACCGTACGTCAGAGGACGTGAGAGAAGCCGCAATCCGAAGGATATCATTCGCGAAATTGAACAGCTGGTATCCGAGGGTGTTGTAGAAGTTATGCTGCTTGGCCAGAATGTAAATTCCTACGGAAAGACCCTGGAGGAACCGATGACCTTTGCAGAGCTTCTGCAGGAGGTTGAAAAAATAGAAGGACTCGAAAGAATCCGTTTTATGACTTCCCATCCAAAGGATTTATCCGATGATTTGATTCAGGTAATGAAGCATTCCAAGAAAATCTGCAGACATCTGCATTTGCCTCTGCAGGCCGGTTCTACCAGAATCCTGACAGCCATGAACCGCAGATATACCAAGGAGCAGTATATTGCACTTGCCAAAAAAATCCGAGCTGAGATACCGGATATTGCACTCACGACTGATATTATCGTGGGCTTCCCGGGTGAAACCTTAGAGGATGTAGAGGAAACCATCGAAGTAGTAAAGGAGGTTCAGTACGATAATGCCTTTACCTTTATCTATTCCAAGAGAACAGGAACACCTGCAGCTGCAATGGAGAATCAGGTACCGGAGGAAGTGGTAAAGGAAGGCTTTGACAAGCTTCTTAAGGTTGTTCAGGAAACAGCAAGAGAACAGGTTTCCAAGCTGGAGGGACAGATTCAGAGTGTTCTTGTTGAGGAGATGAATGAGCATGATGCATCACTTGTTACAGGAAGACTTTCCAATAATACCATTGTTCATTTCACGGGAGATGAGAGCTTAATCGGAAAAATAGTTGATGTTAAGTTAACAGAATGCCACGGATTCTACTTTATGGGTGAAATGGTATAAAAATAGACAAAGA
>CAYLWP010000287.1:0-1725 GCA_964387365.1 uncultured Roseburia sp.
CTTAATTATATCAAAAATAATGGGATTTTGCTTGATTAAATCAGCGTTTCCCTAGGGTAAAGTTTTTGTAGGAAAAATAAATAGACAAAAGAAGAAAGCACCAACTTTGTGTTAAGATTGAGTTGACTAGACAAAATCTACATGAAGGAAGGTGCTTTCTATGATTACTAGTATACAACACCATGTATCGTTAAAACCGCATAGGGTGTCACCTCAGAGCCTGTTCCGCAAGTCGTCGGTACGCACACAACAGGAAGGTTTTTTAGCTCCTTTGCTTCATATAATACCGTCTCTGTCTCGTCTGGATTGGCAATCATCATTGCAATGGCTTTTGCGGCATCAAGTGGTGAACCTCCACCGATTCCTACTACGAAGTCCACTTTCTCCCGCAATCCGATATCCCTTGCCTTCATAACCGTCTCAATCGACGGATTTTCCTCTATCTCATCAAATATAATGTAGGATGTATTTTCCGCATGCAAAGCATTTTTCACATCCTGCAATGCTCCATTTTTCTTTGCAGAAAGCTTTCCTGTTACAATCATTGCTTTTTCGCCAAAAGAAGCAAGCTCTTTTCCATGATTGTTCACGCATCCGCTTTCGCTATATACTTTTGTTGGCACATATAATAACATCTATATCACCTTGCCTTTCCGAAATGTGTATCCTTTGGTGCAGACACCAATTAAGGTTTGATATATTGTTACACAATTCTCTTTCCTGAAAATTCGCGGAGCTTATTTCACTCCAACTCCCAGCTTACAATATCCTGATACGGATTTGTCTTTGCAATGCCAATCCTTGTTACCTTACCTTCAAACACTCCAAAGGAATTCTGTAAAGCCTCAAATGCCTTGCGCATCTCCTCCTGTGTCAGCTTCTTTCCTACTGTTGTATGCGGAAGCCACTGAAACGGCTGATAAAACTTGCGAATTAATGTATCTTCTACATCCTTTATACTTTCATATACTGCAACCGACAGATTATGCAGATATTCATTCAGAACCGGCTCCAGATAAATAGCATGCGGAAAAAATACACCTACACCTGCCCAGGTCAGCGTTCCCCGGACTTGCTTATCTATCGTCTTTGCCAATAATTCAATGACTTCACACTCTCTGCGTGTTTCAAACGCCGAAATCGTAATATGCGGTGGCACATTCGCATCAAGCATATAGGTATTTCCGCTCTGCTTCGCAACCTGATTGATTATCTGCCGTATTCTGTTGTCCGCTTTTTCATCAAAATAGATAGATACTAAGTACATCTTCAACACTCCAAAGCCGGGAATCCTAACCGGATTTTTATTCCAATCCGACTAGTATTTCCTCAAACTCATACTCCTTTGCTGTCAAAATCAAACAGTCATTCTTTAATACCTTATGCATTATTTGAAGTTCCAGTTTCCGTCTTTTCTCAAAATGCGCAATCATATCGTCAAAATCCTGATAACCATGTACCTTTCCATACGGTGACTCCTTCAAATAATTCATCATCAACGGATACCACATCTCATTACCTTGCTCATCCGAACGTTCCTTCTTAATCTGAAGAATATTCTCTCGAATATGCTCGGAATCCAAATATATCATCTGAAACCCCTTGTCCTTTAGCAACTCATAAGCCTCTTGATAGAACGCAATAATCTCCTCATCCGATAATTGATAATGTAACCCGAATTATTCATGAAGCTCTAATCCCTTCATGATAATCCGATATCTTGTT
>CAYLWP010000288.1:0-1672 GCA_964387365.1 uncultured Roseburia sp.
CTGTAAAGAACGCTTGAAAGGCTTATCTGTCTGGAATCCTACGATCTTCTCCTTGTTCTTGTCTAAGTATCCTGGTCCATGAGAAACGATTGTAGAAACAACCTTTGTGTCCATATCAAGAACACCGCCTGCTTCTCTTTCCTTCTTCATAAGATCAAGAACCATGTTCCATAAATCAGTAGTATCCTGTGTAGGACCTGCTAAGAAGGATTCATCTCCGTCATATGGAGCATAATTCTTCTGAATGAAGTCACGTACGTTAACTTCACTTTCCCATTTGCCACCTACAAAATCTTTCCACTCTGGTCTCATTTTGCAAAGCCTCCTAAAATTTAAAAAATTAATATGCGGAATACACCGCTAGTTACCTAGTTAGAATGTTCTCTCTTGTATTGGTATTTTGTTACAACATTCCGTAAGTGTATTATAGTCTCAACCTTGTATACACGTCAACACCTTAATTTGTACTTTTTCTTGTACAGAACAGAATAGTTTATAAAAAAATTGTTAAAAATAACGAAAAGCTTGCTAATAACAGAATAAAGTATTATAGTTTAAGAATAATGTGCGTTGGAAAGGTAGAAATCCTTGATCGTATAGTTAGTGATGGAAAGATATAAGGAGGATGAAAAAATGGCAACAGTTTCAAAGGAAATGACAATCGGAGAAATCTTAAGAGTAAAGCCTGAGGTAGCGCCTGTTCTTTTAGAAATGGGAATGCATTGCCTTGGATGTCCGTCTGCACAGGGAGAATCTCTTGAAGAGGCAGCAATGGTACACGGTATGGACATCGATGCGCTTATGGCTAAGATTGACGCGTTGAACTAGTGCGCTGGTTCGGTTGATTCTTGAACGATACACCGGTAAAGAATAGAGTTTATTCAAAATAAAAGGCTGTGGTATTTCTACCGCAGCCTTTTCGTTTCCATTTTAGACCAAAGCAAGAGACTGGATTGCCTTGTCTTTGATGACAGGAGCAAAGTGCTCTTCCATATAAGCTTCACTTGCTGAAACGAACTTCTCAGGGGTGCCGTATTCAGAAAGCATGTTACAAATCTTATTAAATTCCTGAGGCGTATGCGCTGACTGGGTAACCACAAGCATATAAGAAGAAGTATTCTCGTTCTTATAGAGCGAATTCTTGCCGTCGTAATGTGCAGAAAGCACATGAGCAAGACGTATTACCTGCGCCAAAGTGCCAAAGGAATATATTCTTGTTAACTCAACCGCAACCTTAACAGGCTTCTTTGCAGCTTCCTTGCTGCGACTCTGCTGTGCAAGAGAACCGGCAGCCTCCGCGATGGTATCAGCGGGCTTGGTATCGTGAATCTTCTTAAAGAGATCCAATACATCATCAGCGCCCTCGGTAAGACTCTGCAGCATATTATCCAAGGTATTGCTGTCATTATCCTCGTCCTCATCATGAACAGAGGGAGCAAACTTGGAGAATCTGGTATCAAGCTCTTCCGGATCCTCAACCTTAGTAATTACCAGAACAATACATTCTGAATTCAAAGGAATTGCTTCAATCATAAGCGGTATATCTTCAGCGTCAAATCCAAATTCATAAGATGCCTGCTGCATCATGTCCTTGAACAGACTTTTTGCTTTTTCGGTTCCATATGCCAGCTCGCTAATCTTCAATTCACGATCTGCAAGATCAGCCTTGGTA
>CAYLWP010000289.1:0-1655 GCA_964387365.1 uncultured Roseburia sp.
CGTCTGCCAATGATAAGCAGATGTATGACTGGATTATGTCGAATGGTTTTCATCCCATTATCATAGCAACCAAGCTTGATAAGATTAAGAGAAGCCAGCTCCAGAAGCAGATTAAGCTGATTAAGCAGGGACTTGGCGTGGATTCCGACACAATCGTAATCCCATTTTCATCTGAGACCAAGCAGGGAAGAGAAGAAGCCTATGAGCTGATTGACAACCTGCTGGAGAAGTACAGACAGGAACATGGAGAAGTGCAGGAAGAGTAGACAAGGAGAGAAGGCGAAAAACAGCGGAGGAATAGACCTATGGAAAAACAGTTTCAAAGAAACCTGAAAATGATTACCAATATCGTAGTATCAGTCATTGTTCTTTTATTATGTATATTTGTGTTGCCCAAATTAATCATCTATTTTATGCCCTTTGTGGTTGGCTGGATTATATCCTGTATAGCCAATCCGCTGGTGCATTTTCTGGAAAGTAAGCTCAAGATTAAGCGAAAGGCAGGAACTGTGGTTGTCAGTGCTCTTGTTATCGGCGCAGTCATTGGTGCAGGGTATCTGATTATCTCAATACTGATCAGGCAGCTGCAGGGCTATATGGCGTCCATACCGGAGATGTGGGATAGCATACAGAGTGACCTGTCCCATGCAAGAGATGCGATTAACAGGCTGTTCCTTAACATTTCCCCGCAATGGGAAGCTACTCTGGATGCAGCGGGGAATATGATTACCGAATTTATGAAGGAGCTGCCTTCCAAGATAGAGTCAGATTCCTTTGAAGGAGTCGGCTCTTTGGTCGGAAGTATTGCAAGCGTAATCATCAGTGTGATTATGTGCATGCTGTCTGCGTACTTCTTTATCGCGGAGCGGGATTATGTGTATCGCTGGATGAAAAAGCTGATGCCTTCATCCATTTACGAACGCTACGGAGTTATCTATAAGAGCCTGATTCAGGCAGTAGGCGGATATTTCAAAGCACAGTTAAAAATTGAGGTATGGATTTATCTGTTGATGCTGATAGGTCTTCTTATCTTGAGGGTTGACTATGCGATTTTGATTGCCTTTGCCATCGCGGCGCTGGACTTTTTTCCGGTATTCGGAACCGGAGCCGTATTCTGGCCCTGGGCCATATTGAAGGTATTGAGTGGTGACTATGTCAGAGCAGTCGGATTTGTTATTATCTGGGGAGTTGGTCAGTTAGTAAGACAGCTGATTCAGCCTAAAATCATGGGAGATTCCATCGGAATGGCACCGATTCCAACGCTCATCCTGCTCTATGTCGGTTATAAGGTAAGTGGTGTAGTCGGAATGATTTTTGCCGTACCAATCGGCATTATCGTCGTGAACATGAATAGCGCCGGACTTTTTGATACACCGAAAAACAGTATCAAAATCCTGCTGGCAAATCTCAACCGCTACCGCAGCTTGGATGAAAGCGATTTGCAGATTCTTCGTTCTTCGAAGGCAGAGAATGCTGCTGGCGGGGAAACGCCACAGCAAGAGGAAAATATAAGATAGAATCATGTGGAGCTGAGACTTTATTGATAGATATGAATAAGGTTTCAGCTTTATGCAAATAAAAGAGTATTGTGGTGTTTTGCCAATGAAGGGAGAGCGGTATTATGGCAATAATAAACGGATATATAAACAGAGATG
>CAYLWP010000290.1:0-1646 GCA_964387365.1 uncultured Roseburia sp.
ATATGCAGTATTGCAGAAATAAGGCAGAAAGCTTTGAGGAATTTGTTTTTCTTATGGAAAAGCTTGGCTATGAAGTAAAAGTCGGGGCTCATATTTCCGTAAAGGCAGAAGGTATGAGGCGTAGCAGGAGACTGGATACGCTGGATGAAGAATTTTCGGTGCAGAATTTGCAGACCTATTATGAACAGGAGCATCCCTATAAGTATGTGGAGCCGCCGATATATCATCCGGGCTATGCTTTAATAAGGAAGCCTGCCAATGTATTTCAACAGCGATATTATGGCAAACTGTACCGTATGTGTGTGGTGCAGAAATGCCGTTTTCAGTACAAATACACAAGGTATCAGCAGGACCTTATCCGTATGAAGGAGTTGCAGGAGGAGTATCTTTTCCTAAACCGTGAGAGTATAAACGGTTTGGAGGATGTATTCCGGGCGAAGCAGGCGGCGGAACAGAAGATTGCAGATATTGATGCAAAAAAGAAGGAACTTTATAAGGAGCATGCCCGTCATAAGTATCAGTACGAAAAGGATGGGGATGTGACTGTTTATCTGTACCATGAGGCTCATTACAGGGAACAGTTGGCGGAGCTTAAGGAGAGGCGAAAGGAAGTAAAAAGGGAATGTGCAACCATTAATCGTTGTATCAGTGAAAGCACCTTTGCTCATATGGAAATACCACTTGATGTGGATGTGGAGAACCTTTATATGGTGGATGTGCCGGAGTTTGAGGGGGATGAGATTTCGTATGTGGAAAGGAATGTATTTGGCGAGGTTACAGAGCATAGAACAGCAGAGGCAGATGAGTATACAGAGTCATATGGCGAAGTGGAAATTTCCAAGGTGGATTCATCGGTTATGGATGATGCACTGTCTGCGTCAGATGTTGCACAGATAGAGACGATTGTAGCAGAGGTATTGCTAGAAGAAACAGGTACGATTCTACAAGAAGAATTTTACGATGGTATCAATGAACCAGAGGTAGTTGAATCGTCTTATAAGCCGGTAAATGAATCTATAGAGGCGATAGTCGAGGGACATGCAAATTTGAAGAAGGTCGAAGAATCTGACATGACGAATGAACGCTATGAAACACTTACGGATACAGAGAAGGTGGAATGGCTCGGTATAACATATTGCAGTTTAGAGGAGGCTATTCATAGATTTACAAGTAAACATGATTCTATCGGTGTTACTTACAAGTATAGTGATGATATGCTGGATGAATTTATGCGGTTGGAGTCTGTGGTGGTACAGATGGAACAGCAACATAATAATGGAAGAAGAAAGGATGATGCAGATAAGAAGAGAAGCAGGTAGGAATTACAGAGGAGGTTGTTCACAATGTGGGGCAAACCTCCTTTTTCTGTATTTGATAATGCGAATAATAGCGAAATAGTAGGAAAAATAAGTGTTTTTACAAGGAGAAAAGATAATGTATTTGAAAAAGGAACAGGCAAAAGCAAAATTAGAAGACTATAAAAGAGAAATTGAATTACAGGAATTATCAGAGAGAACGACTCATAAATATTTGGCAGATATTAATCAATGGTTGGAAGAAGTACAGGATGATATTATTTCAAAGGAATCTGTAACCTAGATTATTCACGGCAATGCCACAAAAATAGCTGAAAACCGCGTAGTTAC
>CAYLWP010000291.1:0-1642 GCA_964387365.1 uncultured Roseburia sp.
GTTTGTGTCAAGTGTTCGTTGGCAACTTTCCATTTGTTTTTCTCAATGATATTCGCCATATTTTTTTGTACACCAAATAAACCCTGATGGGATTCATGTCGTTTCTATTAACAAAAGGCTCTCTTAAATGCCTTTCTTGATGCTGTCTGCATTGCTTCCAGTAATGGCATATGAGCACTTACCACATCTACATACGGATTTCCCTTTCCGTCCTTCTTTGGTGCTTTGGCGGCACTTAATGTCTCTACGATTTCCTGCATCTGCATCGTAAATACCAGACCGTCTGTGTAGCGGTCAATGGTTTCGATTAATTCCCTGTTTTCCTTGCGGTACAGTGCCTTTGCAAGGTTATTGGCTCCGTTTACTGACCAGCGCATCCTCCGGTTTTTCATTCGCAGGGTTATTACCGTACAATTCTGACTTTCCTGTACCCCCATTCCTTTGTATATGATGCCTTCCTGTGGCTCCGGTATTTCCCTGCCCTGTTTATCATAGGGCAGAAGCCCTTCCCTGTTGTTATTCAGGTATTTATATAATTCCCGGGCATTTCTGCTTCGTTTGTCTTTTTCATCAGGACTTTCCACACTTGTTGCATATATTTCGATATACTTAAGCATTTCTTCCGGTTTTTCCTCATCAAACAGCCGGCGGATTTCTTCCTGCGCCTGTTTGTCACTGATTTTCCGTGTAATCTCTTTATATACATGATACCGGTCAAGCTGGAAGATAACTTCTGAATCATATGGTTCATTTATCCAGCCACCGCCATCCCCATTGAGTACCCGCTGTCCTATCTCATCGGCATTATATTTCTTTCTGATGCATGCCTCCCGCTTTTCATGGAATTCGCTGCTTTTTTCCATTCCTGCAAGCATTGTCTTTTCCACAAGGGTGCTGCGGTTCTGTTTCTCTTTTTCCGCATCCCAGCCCTCATACATGGTAAATACCTTCATTTCCTGCTTCTTCATCTTTTTGTGGTTCCTGTCCTGCATATGAAGCCATACGCCGTCCATTTCCTCAAAAAGTACCGGTATTTCCTTTGTTCCTTCTGGCTGGTCTGCATTCATCTGCTTTACCGCATGTTCTTCCTCTGCGCTGATCCGCTCGCCAAGACGCTGCATTACGTTCCATACACCACCTGCACTGATGCTCTGGCCACAGGTACTGCTTATCACATCCGCCGTAACCCGGTAGGGGGACTCCGTTACCGTCATGGCGATCTTTTCTGCAAGATTGGTGGATATCAGCCCTATTTTATCCATCTGCATGGCTTCATCCAACAGATAAACATACGCCTTTGCGCCATCTTCAAGGCTGGTCCGGTATACCCTGCGCCAGTATTCTACGTCTCCATAAACTGTTTTTATACTGGTTTTACGACCACCTTTATCACGATACTGTTTGGTATCCCTTGAATCTGCAAGCTCATCATCATAGGTCTCCAGTATTATTCTGGTGATCTCACACCCAAGCTCACAGACATATTTAAAAACTTTTTGCTCTAACTCCTTGAATGAAATCAGCTTTTCCTCTACAATAGTACTCATCATACAGTTTCCTTTACATGTTTTTCTTAGCAGTTAACATCATAAAGAAAAACTGTATGATTGGGAAGAGGTATTTTGCTTCTTCCCTTTATTTT
>CAYLWP010000292.1:0-1628 GCA_964387365.1 uncultured Roseburia sp.
AAGGGTAACGCGCTTGTAAAGGAAACCTTCCCATTATTAAAGAATTGTCCGGAGATTAATTTTATCGGAAGTATTGAAGCGAGAGATATTCCGTCAGGCTATGCTGACGTTATTGTATGTGAAGCTTTTGCAGGAAATATTATCTTAAAGCTTTACGAGGGTGTAGGTGCAACCTTGATTAAGATGGTGAAGCAGGGCATGATGACAACGCTTAGAAGTAAGATTGGCGGATTGCTTGTTAAGCCGGCACTGAAGAAAACACTCAAGGGATTCAGCCTTGATGAATATGGTGGAGCTCCGTTGCTTGGATTGAATGGGCTTGTAGTAAAGACACATGGAAGCTCCAAATCGGTAGAAGTTAAGAATTCAATTCTGCAGTGTGTAACATTTAAAGAGCAGAAGATTAACGAGAAGATTAAAGAAAAAGTAATCCTGAAAGATGAATAGGGAAGGACCTGAGAAGATGGAATTTGAAGCTTTGAAGAAGGCTATGGCAACCATTTTAGGAATGGATCCAAATGAAATAGAGATGGATATGACATTTCTCAATGATTTGGGAGCTGATTCACTGGATGTATATCAGATTGTAATGAGCGTTGAGGAAGAATTAGGCATAACGATTCCATCGGAGCCTCTGGAAAAGATAACAACCGTGCGAGAGGCTGTTGAGTTGATTGAAAGTGTGAAACGATAGAACGAAAAAGCCCTGATGAAGGGCTTTTTCTGTGATAGCAGAAAGGCATGGAAAGTAAAATGCGTGATATGAATGATGTTCTGGAAGAACTGCAGGAAAAAATCGGTTATCATTTTAAGGATACGAACCTGTTGAAGCAGGCATTAACACACAGTTCTTTTGCCAATGAGCAGAAAATTAACAAGCTGAAAAATTATGAAAGACTGGAATTTTTAGGTGATGCCGTGCTGGAACTGGTTTCCAGTGAATTCCTTTTTAAGGAGAATCCGGATATGCCAGAGGGACAGCTGACTAAGCTGAGAGCCTCCATGGTTTGTGAGCCGGCGCTGGCATACTGTGCAAAGGATCTGGATATCGGTTCTTATATTCTGCTCGGCAGAGGAGAGGAAGCAACAGGAGGCAGAAAGAGAGATTCGATTACTTCCGATGTTATGGAAGCAATCATCGGAGCGATTTTTCTTGACAGTGGTCTGGAGAATGCAAAAAAGCATATATATCGCTTTATTTTATCTGATTTGGAGCATAAAATTCTGTTTCTGGACAGTAAGACAATCTTACAGGAGGAGATTCAGAAGAAAAAGGATGCCAAGCTTCGCTATGAGCTAATCGAAGAGACGGGACCGGAGCATGATAAGCAGTTCCATGTAGAGGCATATCTGAATGATGTGTTAATCGGTGCGGGTGTCGGAAGAACGAAGAAGGCAGCAGAGCAGCAGGCGGCATATGAGGCTTTGCTGAAAATGAAGGAGAATAAAAAGAACTAGCTGTTGGGGGACAGAAATGTATTTAAAGAGTATAGAAGTACAAGGGTTTAAGTCTTTTGCAAATAAGATTAATTTTGAATTCCATCAGGGCATTACCGGTATTGTCGGACCAAACGGTTCCGGTAAGAGTAATGTTGCAGATGCGGTAAGATGGGTTCTTGGTGAGCAGC
>CAYLWP010000293.1:0-1588 GCA_964387365.1 uncultured Roseburia sp.
GATCATCCATATCAGCCCAGAAACCAACAGTACCTGAGAAGTCCTCCCACATACCCTTGTATTTCCATACAGATTCCTTACACTTGCAGATAAATGGCTCCATACCGTATTCTTCAATCTGTTCCTTACCGTTAAGGCCAAGTAACTTCTCCACCTCAAGCTCAACAGGAAGTCCGTGTGTATCCCATCCTGCCTTTCTGGGAACCATATAACCCTTCATGGTTCTGTAACGTGGAATCATATCCTTGATAACACGGGTTAAAACGTGTCCGATATGCGGCTTGCCGTTAGCGGTTGGCGGTCCGTCATAGAATGTGTAGGTCTCGCCTTCCTTACGATTCTCCATACTCTTTTTAAAAATGTCATTGTCCTTCCAGAACTTCTCAACATTCTTCTCTCTTTCAACGAAGTTCATGTTGGCCGATACTTTGTTGTACATGATCTACCTCCTAATGAAATACTCATATCCGTCGTGCCACTCGAAAGCTTCGCTTTCCTCCTATTTTCAGCCGCACGACTCATTACTTACATGCAAAAGGCTCTTCATCCTGTAAATAGGACGAGAGCCTTACTATCGTTATACCACCTAATTACATTGTACGCATCCTAAAGTCATCTTTAAGAATCTATACCCGTTCCCTTTAACGTAGGAAATACGTCAGTGCTTACTGGTATTATATAACACGTTCCGCCTGCAACTCAGGAGTGATATTCCCTAACCTCTTACTCATACCGGTTCCCACCTTATCCGGCTCTCTGTGATTTTCGGGGATTACGTACTGTCTCCGTCATAGTCTTTCTTTCCATATATAGGTTATAGTATAAACTTTTTCTTGTGGATTTGTCAATGTGTCAAAGACATCTTTTCTTTTGTAAGTTTATCTGCTATCGCATACATCCACACTTCTCCGCTGCCGGTTACCTCGTATAATCCGTAGCAATTCCCGAGGTACTGACGGATTCATAATAAATCGAATACCCGCTTCCGAAGAAACGTCCCTCTTCCGTCATATAATCGTTTGGGAGATAGTCTTTACTGAATTTAACATTTTCTATTTCTATATAATCGGTAAAAATATAAGTTATCTCTTTTTCTCCGGTTAACAATGCATATTCATATTTATGTGCCGCATTCTCAACCGCAATATATGCCGGATATTGGTACTTCTTACTGTCATCCCGCAGGAGTACTTTCTTTTCATCGCCATATATCTTTGATGTATTTTCCAATCGTTTGATTTCCTCTGCATAGCTTTGCTCATTGTACGTGCATTTTAGATAGGTCTGTACGGTTGGCGAACCAAATGTATCCCGATAATAACTGTAAAACTCGGTTTCCTGTCTTTCCTGTATTAGGTTCTCTTTATATCGCAGACATTTTTTGCAAGTCTGTATATGTTCCTGTATCAATTGCTCTGATTCTTCACTCGTCAGACCATCCAAGGATAATGTCATGAGGTCTGCCACAATAGTACAATCCGTATTCTCTTTCATACTAATACCATGCCTTTCTCAAATTTGCATTCTCTATCTTTAGGGAAACGCTGATTTAATCAAGCAAAATCCCATTATTTTTGATATAATTAAG
>CAYLWP010000294.1:0-1530 GCA_964387365.1 uncultured Roseburia sp.
TGTCTCCACATGCACCGTCCCCGGGAACTGATCGACAGCCGTCACACGTTCCATTCGATATCCGTTCTCCAACAATACCTCGAGGTCTCTTGCAAGACTGGTTGGCTTACAGCTGATATATACAATTCTGTCAACATTATAATCGATGATTTTCTGCAGTGCCTTGGGATGAATACCATCTCTTGGTGGATCAAGGACGATGAAATCCGGCTTCTCTGTGATATCATCGATTACCTTTAAAACATCTCCCGCTATGAATTCACAGTTTGTTAAACCATTAAGCTTTGCATTCTCCTTCGCTGCCTCAACTGCCTCTTCAACGATTTCAACGCCGATAACCTTGCCACAAACCGGTGCCAAGAGCTGTGCTATGGTTCCTGTTCCGCTGTATAAATCAAATACTGTCTTGTCATTCTTACCGGAATCAGAAATATCTCCGAGATATTCTCTTGCCATTTCATATAATACCTCCGCTCCCAAGGTATTTGTCTGGAAAAAGGAGAACTGGGAGATCTTAAACTTCAAATCCAGTAACTCTTCATAGAAATAATCCTGGCCGTACAAAACAACCGTCTCATCGCTTTGTACTACATCAGAAACGGAATCATTCTTTGTGTGAAGAACACCTGTTATTTTACCTGTCAGTTCAAGGCTGAGAAGCTGCTCAACCAAAGGCTGCAACTCATACAGCTCCTGTGTTGTCGTAACAAGGGCAATCAGAATCTCTCCTGTCTTCTGTGCCTTTCTGACAAGCAGATGGCGCAGATATCCTTCATGACGCAGTCTATGATAATACGATGCTTTCTTTTCTGCAAAGTAGTCTAATACACAGGACAGAATCTTCTGATAATCTTCATCCACAATCTGACAGTTCCTTACAGATACAATATCATAGAAGCTTCCGCGTTTATGCATCCCTAATGCAAGCGGTCCGTCCTTAATCTCATCACCAAAGGAGAATTCCATCTTATTACGATATCCGTGCTGCACAGGGCTTGCCTTAATTCCCTCGTAAATTGAATCTATGTAGCTGTCTGCATCCCCGTCTGCACCATTTAATAACATTTGTTTTCCAAATGCAGGCGTCAATAACTTGCGAACTTGTCCCTTCTTAATCTGAAGCTGTTCCTCATAAGGCAGATTCTGATAATTACAACCACCGCAGTCGCCAAAATGCGGACAGATGCTATCAATCTCATAAGGCGCTTTTTCAAGTACTTCAAGCAGTCGGCCTTCTACCTTCCCCTTGCGCTTTTTATTCACCAAAAAAGACACCTTCTGTCCCGGTATCGTATTCTTGACTACTGCTATCTCCTCCTCACATCTGACAATTCCCTTATTCGGAAAGTCAAGACGCTCCACATAGCCTTCATAAATCTGTCCTTTTTTCATTACTACCTCCTAAAAATCGTGCAGGTGTCTGCCACCACTCACCACACAGAACGATTACAGCTAAGCTGCTTTCCTTATAGTCTGTACAGTCGCCACCACCCCTAAAAGGGGTGGCTCGACTCGCTGGGTATAACCCCT